>NZ_JACJES010000024.1:0-37247 GCF_014164175.1 Pseudoalteromonas sp. SG44-5
ATCGAGGGTAGCAGCTAATTCGTGAGCAAGTTGCATAAAAAATCCTATGACCTGTGATCATAGGATTCTGATCTCATTTTACCGATCGTCAAGCTTTTTATTACTTAACTGATCGGCATTACTCAACAGAGCCCTTTTTTATTGCTTAGCGTACAAGCAACCTCACTGCTCACTTTTTATCACCCTGAATACGTATGCAACCTGTCGTATTCACCACCCTCTCGCTTTATGCTTGATAGCCAAACACGTCGCTAACCCAAGGAACTATTATGCGCACATTGGCACTGCTACTCATGGCTTTTTCAAGTATCACGGTTGCTCAAACAGCTACCGTACAATCGCCTGACGGTAATATAAAAATAATCATCTCAGACGAGCAGAGTACACCTAGTTATTCTATTAGTTTTAAAAATAAAACAGTCATTAATAATTCTGCTCTCGGGTTTGAATTTAAACAACATGCACCGTTTAGTAACAGCTTTAAAATAACCAAAGTTCAACAACAAAGTACCAACACTCAGTGGCAACAACCTTGGGGCGAGCGACAAACGGTTGTAGATCAGCATAACGAGGTAACTGTAACCTTTGCTAAGCCACAACCTCAAGGTGGTACTTATAGCGTGCGCTTTAAAGCGTTTGATAGTGGCGTGGGTTTTAGATACGAAGTACCAAAACAAGCAGGCCTTAACAATATTGAAATAACCAAAGAGCTTACCGAGTTTGCTGTTAATAACAGCCACACAGCGACAGCTTGGTGGATCCCTGCCCGCGGCTGGAATCGCTACGAATATGTATATAATACCAGCCCATTAAACGATGCCGCATTGGTACATACGCCATTTACCTTTAAAAACCAAGATGGTGTGCATATTAGTATTCATGAAGCCGCCCTTGTTGATTACGCCGCCATGGTACTTAATCAACGCCGTCCTGGGGTTTTTCAAGCCGATTTAACGCCATGGTCGAGCGGTGTTGCCGTTAAAAAACAGGGCGCGTTTAATACCCCATGGCGCACTATTCAAATTGGCGAAAAAGCCGTTGATTTAGTTAACTCAGATATTATTTTAAATCTAAATGAGCCAAATAAACTCGGTGACGTGTCGTGGGTAAAACCTGGTAAATACATAGGTATTTGGTGGGGTATGCATATAAATACACACACTTGGGGCAGCGGCGACAAACACGGCGCTACTACAAAAAATACCAAATACTACATGGACTTTGCCGCCAAATATGGTTTTGATGGCGTATTAGTTGAAGGCTGGAACACAGGCTG
The DNA here is from genome assembly GCF_014164175.1 of Pseudoalteromonas sp. SG44-5. Classification (NCBI taxonomy): domain Bacteria; kingdom Pseudomonadati; phylum Pseudomonadota; class Gammaproteobacteria; order Alteromonadales; family Pseudoalteromonadaceae; genus Pseudoalteromonas; species Pseudoalteromonas sp. SG44-5. The sequence continues at coordinate 1,277 of NZ_JACJES010000024.1, forward strand.
GGATGGCGACTGGTTTTTTAATGGTGATGTGTTTAGCTTTACTCAGCCCTACGATGATTTTGATATAGCAGCGCTAACAAAATATTCTAAGCAAACAGGCGTGCAACTCATTGGCCATCACGAAACATCCGGCAACGTCAGTAACTATCGCAAGCAAATGGCAGATGCCTTTGCATTGTATGAAAAATCTAACGTTAGCCAAGTTAAAACCGGTTACGTAGCCGATGGCGGAAACATTAAGCGCATTGACAAAAACGGTATAGCTCGCCATGAGTGGCACGACGGCCAATTTATGGTTAACGAGTACTTACATAACGTTAAGCTAGCTGCTAAACATAAAATAAGTATTAACACCCACGAGCCGATTAAAGATACCGGACTGCGCCGTACTTATCCAAACTGGATCACTCGAGAAGGCGCACGCGGACAAGAGTTTAACGCATGGGGTACTCCTCCTAATCCACCCGAGCACATTGCTATGCTGGCATTTACCCGCATGCTTGCTGGGCCTATGGATTTTACTCCTGGTATTTTCGATTTAAGTTTTAACGGTTTAGGCGCTAATACTAATCGCCCGCAAACTACGCTGGCTAAACAACTAGCATTGTATGTTGTATTGTATAGTCCGATTCAAATGGCGGCCGACCTACCTAAAAATTATTTAGCTAAACCCGATGCATTTCAATTTATTCAAGACGTACCGACCGACTGGCAACAAAGCATTGCCCTTGATGGTGCAGTAGGTGACTTTATTGTATTTGCGCGAAAAGAGCGAAAGCGCGACAAATATACCGGCAACGACTGGTATTTAGGCGCAGTGACTGACGAGCAAGCGCGTACTATTGAGATTAGTTTAGACTTTTTAGATAACGGCAAACAGTTTGAGGCACATATTTATAAAGATGGTAAGAATGCCGAATGGAAAAATAATCCGTACGATTTAACTATCGAAAAACGCCTTGTTACTGCAAGCGATAAATTAACGCTTAAGCTGGCCACCAGTGGCGGTACGGCTATTCGTTTTAAAGCACTTTAATCGCTTACTGTGTATTTATAATTTTGGCCAGCACAACTTAATACCAACCCGCTGCAGTAAAGTGGGTTGGTATTATACTTTAATTGGTAAGTAAATTTGTGCACTTAACCCGCCCTCAGGCCGGTTAGATAATTTAACTTTACCGTCATGCATATCTATAATGCGTTTAATAATAGCCAGCCCTAAACCGCTGCCCTCGCTACCACGTGCTGTATCGCCTTGCTTAAACGGCTCAAATACCGACTCCAGTTCGCCCTCTGGTATACCCGGGCCACTATCGTTTACCGCAATAACAACATACTTTTTATTGCTATTAAAATAGCAGAGCACTTCAATATCACCTTCTGAGTAACGCAGCGCATTTTCAATCATATTGGTTATTACACGCTTAATTGCCACTGCACTAATAGGTATATTGCCAATACTAGGATTACCTTTAAAGGTAATTACTCGCTGGTGTTTAAGCTCAGTGTGCACTACCTCTGCCACTAACGCGTTAATGTCCTCACAGCTTAGCTCTTCACGTTTGTGATGGCGTAAATATTCAATGAACTGGTCGATAATGCCGTTCATGTCTTCAATATCGTAAATAATGCCTTCACGCAAATAGTCATCTTCATCTGCCATCATTTCGGTGGCTAAACGAATGCGGGTTAGTGGAGTGCGTAAATCATGAGACACCCCTGCCATTAACAGCCGACGATCGTTTTCAAGCGCAGCAATACCCCGTGACATTTGATTAAATGCCCGTGTTACAGCAATAACTTCACTCGATCCTTGCTCGGCTAACTTAGTACTAAAATCGCCTTTACCTACCTTAACCGCCGCTTGTTGCAATGCTTTTAATGGCCTATTTAAGTGCCTAGCAAATAACCAACCACCTAATACACTTAAAAAACCAATACTTGATAAGTAAAAGGTTAAAAACTCGAGATTATTTTCTTTAAACCCACTAAGCGGCACTTTTACCCAATAACCTAATGCTTGCGGGGCTTCTACCCAGTATATGAGTGGATCGGTTTGGCTAATACGCACCCGCGCAGAGCCATTTAGCTGCTCAGACATACTACGCGATAATACCGAATATTCGCGACTTTGCCCCAAACCACTGCGCATTGCTTCACGCTGAGTCATTACTTCAATACCGGTAATTTCAAAAAACTTATCCGATACTTCATTGGTTACTTCAACACCATCTTCCCAGTCAATAAATACGGTTTTAATTTGCTTAGCCAGCATTAAATTAACTTGTTCAATGGTAGGTTTTACTACGTATAAGCTCACCGTTACGTAAGATACTATTTGATTTATTAACAGCAAAGCCGCCACTAAAAAAACGGTTTGTCCAAATGCGCTACGCGGAAATAGTCCCATATAAATTACTTTTCACCATCGGGAACAAATACATATCCTAAGCCCCAAACGGTTTGAATATAACGTGGGCTGGCGGCATCTAACTCAATCATGCGGCGAAGTCGCGACACTTGCACATCAATACTGCGCTCCAGTGCGCTGTAATCTCGCCCGCGCGCTAGGTTCATCAATTTATCACGGCTCAGCGGCTCACGTGGATGCAAGACCAGCGCTTTAAGCACTGCAAATTCGCCACTGGTTAAGGAAATTGTTTTATCGCCTTCGCTCATTTCGCGAGTGGCTAAATTAAGCGAAAATCGCCCAAATTCAATCAAGTTTTCTTCTGCAGCAGGTGCGCCCGGCACTTCTTTGGCACGGCGTCGTAAAATAGCTTTTATTCGCGCTAACAGCTCTCGTGGATTAAATGGTTTTGGAATGTAGTCGTCTGCTCCCAATTCAAGGCCAATAATACGGTCAACCTCATCACCTTTAGCGGTAAGCATAACAATTGGAATGTCGTTTTCTTTTTGGCGTAAACGACGACAAATAGACAAACCATCTTCACCCGGCAGCATTAAATCGAGCACCATTAAATGAAAGTTTTCACGTTCGATAAGCCGATCCATTTGCTCTGAATTACCCGCTGTTCTTACAATAAAGCCTTGCTCTACTAAATAGCGCTCCAGTAAGCTGCGTAAACGCATGTCATCATCTACAACCAATACTTTTGTCGTTTCGTGTCCCATTGTGTTTCTTATTTTTATAATCTATTACCCATTAATATAAATGAAAAAACCTGTAAGCAACAATTTATTAGCCGCTTAGATTGTTACTGAACATTTCAAACTCATTTGTGCGCGTGTTTTATTAATAATACACTCGACAAGTTTGGGTTATTTTAATACCTTGCTCTGTATGAGTATTAAAAAAGAACATGGCGTGAAAACAAACTTAATTACCCGCGAAGGCTACTTACAATTACAACAAGAACATACCCATTTATGGAATGTAAAACGCCCTGAAATCACCAAAATAGTAAGCTGGGCGGCCAGCCTAGGAGATAGATCTGAAAATGCAGATTATCAATATAATAAACGGCTTCTACGGCAAATAGACCGCCGTGTGCGCTATTTACGTAAGCGCATACCCGACTTAAAAATTATTGATTATTCGCCTGTGCAAGATGGCAAAGTGTTTTTTGGTGCTTGGGTTGAAATTGAAAATGAGCAAGGCGAGACTAAAAAGTTTAAAATTGTCGGTCCCGATGAAATTTACGAGCGTAAAGACTATATTTCGATTGATTCACCAATGGCGCGAGCGTTGTTAAAAAAACAAGTAGATGACGAGTTTGACGTTATCACCCCTCAAGGCAAAAAACAGTGGTACGTAAATAGCATTAGCTATCAAAAAAATAGTTAAGCTGCTTTGATTCAGATCATATTAACTTTTTATTGTGTAACTTAATGCAATGAGCTATAACTGATTTAACTCAAGTTACACAATTTTAATTTGAGACTCGTTAATTAAGGTCGTATTTATGTCAAACATAGTATCGCGCATATTAAGTAATGCCGTATTGTTTGCACTCTTCATGAGTGTAAGTTTGACTTTGCATGCTAGCCCTAAAAACACACAACTAGACTCAAGTATAGTTACTCCCCACTTTATTGCTTGTGACACTCCTGATCAAACAAATCCCGACATAGACTTTGATTCTCATGCCTATGTTATTAGCCTTAGGGTACTGCAACCACTCCCTAAAGCACCCTACTCTTATTACCAGAGTACTATTTTAGACAAACCTTTTAGCTGCGCGCATCAGCGAGGCCCACCTAGCTATTTAATTTAATAACTTACTTTTCAAACTATTAAATTTTATAACTAAATAAGGTGACTAATATGTCTAACTTTAAAGAACTTCGTATTCAAGATATTTCTCATGGCGTTATTGCTAACACGTTTGCTGTTGAACAACCGCTTATTGATTTAACCTCTCCTGCTATTAAAATGATTAATAACTTTACGAATAAAATACCAGTGCGTGCATCATTCGAAACAACCATTGAGCAAGCGCTAAAACAACTTAGTGTGCAACCTTCAAACTTTATTTTAGTCACCGACGAGCAGCATAAGCTAATAGGCATTGTTTCGAGTGCAGACTTACAAAGCTCAAAAACAATGATAATAGCCCAGCGTATAGGCTTGCCGCGCAGCGAAGTTAACTTACACCACTTAATGACCCCGTTAACTAATTTACTCGGTGTAAGCATGCAAAGCTTAAGCTACGCATGTATTGGCGATGCACTACAAACAATGGAGCACCGTGGCGCTATGTTTTTATTAGTGACTACTGCTAATAATGAAATATGTGGCTTAATTTCAGCTCGCGAAATTGCCAAAACACTGCAAATACCTGTGCACATAACCCCTATTGCTAACTCATTTAGTGAAGTACTAGAGAGCGTAGATCACCCCCATTAAAGCGCTTTACAACAATTAAAGTTATCGCTTTGATTGTTACATCTTAAAGCAAGCAAAATAGCTTGCTTTAAGACCTTTTTATTACCCTCCCCTGTGATATTATTCAAGCAATTGACCCGCCAGTTAAGTTAATTTAACTGGTCTTATTTTTGTTTTATAAGGTTTTTGCATGAGCGATATCTCTGCACGTTTAGCCAGTGAGTTAAACGCACAACAGCAACAAGTTGTTGCAGCAACAAAGTTACTTGATGAAGGCGCAACGGTTCCTTTTATTGCCCGTTACAGAAAAGAAGTAACCGGCGGACTAGACGACACGCAACTGCGGTTGTTAGAGCAAAGGTTGTCGTATTTACGAGAGCTTGAAGAGCGCCGTAGCTTTATTTTATCAACTATAGAGTCACAAAAAAAACTAACTGCAGCGCTAAGCGCCGATATTAATGCTGCACAAAGTAAAACTGAGCTTGAAGATTTATACCTGCCTTATAAAGCAAAGCGTCGTACCAAAGGGCAAATAGCAATAGAGGCGGGATTAGAGCCGCTTGCCAATGCACTATTTAATGATGCCAACCTAGATCCAGAGCAGCAAGCTGAGCAGTTTGTAAGTGCCGATAAAGGCATAGCTGATACAAAATCAGCCCTTGAAGGTGCTAAGTTTATTTTAATGGAGCGTTTTGCCGAAGACGCCAAGTTACTCGCGAAGTTCAGAAGCTACATTAGTCAAAATGGGGTTATTGAAAGCAGCTTAATTAAAGGCCAAGAACAAGCTGGCGCTAAATATCGTGACTACTTTGAGCATCAAGAGGCTCTTAAAAAAGTACCTTCGCACCGTGCGCTTGCTATGCTTAGAGCCCGTAATGAAGGCATTTTACAGCTTAATATTAATCCTGAACCAAGCTCAGAAAATTCAGCGCAACTTTGTGCTCAAATGATAGCTGATCATTATCGCTTAGATATTAAAAACCAAGCAGCTAGCAGCTGGCTATTAACTGTGGTGCAGTGGGCGTGGAAAATTAAACTAGGCTTACACTTAGAAAATGAATTTTTAGCGGCTATGCGCGAAAAAGCCGAAACCGGTGCAATTGATGTATTTGCTAAAAACTTAAAAGACCTACTCATGGCCGCACCAGCTGGCCCGCGTACTACTCTAGGGCTCGATCCTGGTCTACGTACCGGTTGTAAAATTGCGATTGTAGATAGCACTGGCAAACTTTTAACCACACAAACTATTTTCCCACATGCGCCACAAAATCACTGGGAAAAATCTGTACGCACCTTAGAGCTACTTTGTCGTCAACATAAGGTTGAGCTTATTGCGATTGGTAATGGCACCGCGTCTCGCGAGTCTGATAAGTTAATTGCTGAACTAATGAAAGCTAATGCCGAGCTTAAACTTAATAAAATTATGGTTAGCGAAGCGGGTGCATCGGTCTATTCTGCCTCAGAACTTGCTGCTAATGAATTTCCTAATTTAGACGTTTCTCTAAGAGGCGCGGTTTCTATTGCCCGTCGTTTACAAGACCCTCTAGCTGAGCTGGTTAAAATTGAGCCTAAAGCCATAGGTGTAGGTCAATACCAGCACGATGTATCGCAAAGCCAATTAGGGCAAAGCCTGATCTCAGTAGTAGAAGACTGTGTAAACTCTGTAGGCGTAGATTTAAATATGGCCTCGGTGCCATTACTAACCCGCGTTTCTGGTTTAAACAAAACCTTAGCGCAAAATATTGTTAACTACCGCGATGCTAATGGTTCGTTTGCAAAACGCAGTGAGCTTAAAAAAGTAGAGCGTTTAGGGCCAAAAGCGTTTGAACAAGCCGCAGGGTTTTTACGTATTAACAACGGCAGCGATCCGCTAGATAACTCATCCGTTCACCCTGAGGCTTACCCTGTTGTTAAGCGTATTTGTGAGCACAATAGCATTGATGTAAATAGCTTAATGGGTAACAGCGACTTTTTAAATAAGTTAGCCGCTAACGACTACATTGACGATAAATTTGGTTTACCTACCGTTACCGATATTATTAGCGAGCTTGATAAGCCTGGGCGCGATCCTCGCCCTGAGTTTAAAACTGCTGAATTTAAAGCCGGCGTAGAAAAAATAAGCGATCTAAAACCAGGAATGATTTTAGAAGGTGTTGTATCTAACGTTGCTAATTTTGGTGCTTTTGTTGATGTAGGTGTACATCAAGATGGTTTAGTACATATTTCATCAATTACTAATAAGTTTATCTCTGATCCGCGTGAAGTTGTTAAAGCCGGTGACATTGTAAAAGTTAAAGTAGTTGAAGTTGATGCCGCACGTAAACGCATTAGCTTTACCATGCGCCTAGATGACGACATTGATACCAGTAATAAGCCAGCAGCTCCTGCTGCGCAAAAGCCACGCGCTAACAACAACTCACAGCCAAGAGCTGCTAAGCCAAAGCGTGATAATGGTAATGCGCTAATGGGCAATGCGTTTGCTGATGCATTTGCTAACGCTAAACTGAAAAAGTAATACTTATATAGCTAAAAATAAAAAACCGCGTTAGCGGTTTTTTTATTTGGGTATTTTGATAAAAGCTTTAAGCTCAGTATTGCTTAAGCTACATAACTAACCTGATCTCCGGATAATAAACCTATCTCAAGCAGTTATTTTCAGCGCTAACTGCGTTGAATTTACTTGCAATAGGCCAGCTATTGACGCGTAAACTCGCCTTATTTTCACTGAAAATCTCTGGCTAGAGAAAATAAAGTTAAATATAATTATAATTCAATACGTTAGTAAATCTCTTAACCAGAGTTCAGGTTAACTATATTTGCGCTGAAAAACCGCTGTTGCTTGCGGGCGATGTCGCCATTTGATAAAAATTAGCAATGCGCCCAGCGCGTGCTTCAACTTGTGTATCGCGAGTTTGCTCTGCACTTTTTGCTGTTTTTTCTTCACTGCTATCATTACTTGAAAGTGAAGCGGCTGCTTTACTTGTTGTTTTTTCGTCTTCATTACTTTTTGGGCTTGCAAGTTCAGCCTGTGCGGTGGCTATTTTTTGCGTGGCATCGGCAGCAATTGCTCTATCTGCACCCGATGGTTGAGCTGGGGCAAGTGCTGCTGCACGTACTGTTTGCATTTTTTCTATGGTTGCTTGTGGATCACCACTTATAGCCCCCACATCTATTTGCACTTCGCCACCCACAGCGTAATTAGTGCCATCTGGGCCACGCTGATACTCATAACTAGGCGAGCCCGCATGTTGCCCACCCACTGCTGCATGCGCTTGTTCGTGCACACGTACTTCGGTATCACGCGCTTTAAGCTCTTTAATTTGTAGTGCTTGTTGCGCTAACTGCTGCTCTTCTTTTGCTGCTTCTTGTTCTGTCGCTTGGTTTTTTTCTTGCTCGTTTTCTTGCTCAGCATTATCTGAATTGCCTGAACTTTCGTCACGTGCCTCAACAGACTTTTCACCTATCAGCTTTCCTTTAGCGTCGTAAGTAGCTGGGTCACTGTTACCCGGTAATTTAGCTTTTTCGGCATCACTTTGGGCTTTATTTTCGGTGCTACTAGCCGTACTTGATGCTGGCGGGGGAATAACTTCTCGCAACTGATTATCACGCCGTGCAGTTTCGGTATAAACATTTGCGGTGTTTATATTAATAGACGGGAATGGCGTGACAATATTCATAATATTTAAACGTTTATATCAATTAATGTACCGAGCACATCATCGGCAGTTTGAATCGATTGCGTATTCGCTTTAGCGTTAAACTCTTCAACTTTTAAGTTTACCAAAGCTTCATCAATACGGGCAGGTTTTGCTACTGGCGCAGTAACCGCTTCTTCTGAGCGAGCAGCCGTAAGTTGGCGCTGCTGTGCTAGTTGCGCATCGTCTTGTTGTTCAATACTGGCACGGTTAATTTCTGCGCTGGCTCTTTCAATTCCTTGGCTAGCTCGGTTAAACCCTTCTAGGCCACTATTAAATGCAGATCCTATTGGCATATTAAATCTCCATTAAAATAAATATTGTTTAATTATCGCTCAACTAATGCGCAAAATAAAGCTTTAACCAGCGCTATTCGTCGCTCTATTTTAAAGCATTGATTTAACGGCAGATATAAATTCATTTTTATGAGAAATAAAAGGAGCATGTGACGCTTTATCTAATACTTCATACTCAAACTCAGTATTAAGTGCTGCCATTTGGGCAATTGCTCTATAAGGAACAAGTGCATCTAAACGACCAAATATAGCGCTTATAGGCACAGGGCAATGAGTAAATAGCGCTCGTAAATCTTCATTTTGTAAAATATCTAAACCCGCAGTCAAAGCCTCATTTTCAGGGGCTTTATATTGATTTAGCAATTGTTTAAGTTGTTTTACGTCATCACGAGCCGATTCGCTGCCCATTGCCTGAATAGCTAAAAATCGCTCTATGGTTTTTTCACCATGATTAACAAGCTGCTCTTTAAATTGCGTTAAAACCTGTGCTTTTATACCCGGCCACGGCGCTTGCTCTGCAAAAAAGGGGCTAGCAGCAACAAGTATCACTTTAGCTACTTTTTCGGGCCAATGTTTAGCAATATATAGTGCAAATAACCCACCTAAAGACCAACCCATTAAAATAGAGTGTGGTTTTAACTGCTCACTTAAAAGTGCTGCAGCGCTGTGTAAGGTATAAGGGTTTGGGCATGTTTTACTACTACCGTAGCCAGGTAAATCAATACTGCGTACGTTGTTATTATGAATAAATGCTAGCTCTGGCTGCACTAATTGCCATACACCTTTGTTCATACCCCAACCATGTAGTAACACTAATTCATTTTGCATATTTGCCAAACCTTAACCAAACTGAAGTTTATAATAGCGTTTAACTAGGCGATTGTAATGAGTATATTTATCCGATGAAGCACGCATTTATAAATTGGCTGTTTGAGTCGCATTGCGTACTTTGCCAAGGCCCAGTCCCAGCCGCGCTGGGCTTGTGTGAGTATTGCTTAGAAGATTTACCATTATTTGATTTAAGCGAGCAAAAAAACTTGCTATATCGCCCTGATATTATTGAAATGTTTCCTAACTGCGAATTTGATAAGTTATTTTCCTGTGCGTTTTACCAGCCCCCTTTTGAGCAATGGCTGAAGCAACTTAAGTTTAATAATCAAATACATTATAAAAATGCATTACAACAAGTTATTACTAAACAATTGAGTACTTTTTTTACTCCTGATTACCCACTGCCCGATACCTTTATTATATTACCACTGCATAAAAGTCGATTTTTTCAGCGCGGTTTTAATCAAGTAACACAAGTATGGCAACCGTGTTTATCATCTTTTAATTTACTTAGTGATTCGCTGTTACGTAATAAAAAAACGCACGCACAATCTAAGCTAACTAAAGCTAAGCGGGTTAAAAATTTAAAAGACGCATTTATATGTACTGCAGATATGAGTGGTAAAACGGTGGCAATTGTTGATGATATTATGACCACAGGCGCTACACTTAATGCAGCCACCCAGGCTTTAAAACAGGCAGGCGCTAAACAAGTGTGGGCTTTTACCACTTGCTTAACGCCTATTTAAAATTTTAATAGTTAGTCGCCACTTACCCGAAACGTGTGGCCAAAAAACAATGCGTTACTAAGTAACCTACTCGTACCGTACCAATAACCTCTAAACACCGGATCGTCGGTCATACCAATTACTGCTCCACGCCCGTAAGAGTGCGCAATTAAGCCTGCTGCGCCGGCAACTTGAGTAACATTTACAGCATCGGTAAAGCCCGCAAGTAATGGCTGCTCAGTATAGGTAAGCACATTAACAAACGGTGCCTCTGAGGTCTCCAGCAACCAAGTGCTATTTTTAAATACAGGTAGCGTATTACGTGGTAATGAAAAGGTAAGTGGGTGAGTTAAATCTACATGGGTATTAAAAATAGCGCCTGCAATACGCTGACGCCCAGCTAAATGCTCTTTATCAGCATAGTTTAAACCGTCGGTTTTAAACGCACTGGCTACTTCTTTGCGAGACAAGTAGCTGGCTTTTAATAGTTGCTGATCCGCTAAAAATTTAGCACCGCCTTTGTGACCCCAAATAACACCGCCTTTTCTAACCCAACCTTTTATGGCCACTTTATCAGCGTCAGATAAACCACTGTAGTTACCATGAGCCAGCACAATATGGCTGTAATTACTTAGCTCAATTGAGCCCAAACGCTCTAGCTCAACAATGGTTGGAGCAACACCTACAAAACGGTCTAGGTAGTACCACACTTCTCCAGCTTCATATTGGCTTACCCCTTTACCGCCTAACAGCAGCACTTTGGGAGCGCTAAGCACCGCCATTGAGCGTGACCCTAAATCGGCACCTTTACTGGTTAATCCTGACGTTATTGGCTTAATAGCAATGCCAAACTCATTTTGCGCCTGATTAAGCTGTGCTATCCAATCACTATTTGTTTGTAACCCTGCAGGAATAATAATACTCCCCGCTGCAAAATTTACTTCTTCGCTGTTTACTGACTTAGCCGTTAATGAATTTAATGCAACACGGGCTTTTACCCCTTGCTGCAGTAAACTATTGAGCATTTTTGGCGCCAAGGTATCATCCCACGAAAAGCCAAATGCATACCCTTCATTAAGTTGTGCAAAGCGCGGTGTAGCGGCTTGTTGCCATGCGTTATCAGCAACTTTTAATCCCCAACTACTGGTTACTTTAGCAAAGGGTAAATTAAATGCATGCGCTAGTGTCCAGCCAGATACATCGTAAAAAGTGTTATCGGCAAAGTTTTTTTGTTCGCTAAAAATAGCTTTAACTAAACGGTATTGTGGCTGTGCTAAAGGCACAAAATAGCTATTGCTAGAATAAGTTTCACCACCTGCTTTTAGCTCTTTTGTTAAAGGGTAAGCGTTAATTTGGTGCTGTTGCAGTATGCTTAAAAAGTCGTTAACTCGGGTGTTATCGGCTGCACCTGCAACTACATAACCTTGAAAGCTTTCATCGGCTGCTAAATCTATCGCCTGGTTATAAAACTTAGCTTGGTAATCGAGTAAGGCTTGGCGGTTGTCTATCGCGGCTTTAAATGTTGATAAACTAGTAAGCAGCTGGTTTTTAATAGTAAAAGCAAAGCTGAGAGGCCCATTTACGGTTTCTTGAATATGCCCGCGCGAACTGGCTTGTTCAAATAAAATACCTACGCCACCATTTACGTCTGGGTAAGTTGAGCCTTTACCGTAATAAAAGTCATCAAAGCTTTCTTCGGTGAAGTATAGCGCATTATTTTCGTCTAATGTTTTAGCATGATAATTTGCAATTGCTTTAGTTAAGCTGACATTTTCATCAGGCGTAATCGGGTGTTTGCGCGATGGAATACCGGGCTGAAAAAAGTAACTGCTGTTTGGCCCCATTTCATGAAAGTCGGTTAAAATATTTGGTTTCCACTGATGAAACTTTGCAATACGCGCACGCGATTCTGGGTGTTGTAGTAATAACCAGTCGCGGTTTAAGTCAAACCAGTAATGATTAGTACGGCTACTTGGCCAGCTTTCCACGTGTTCTCGGGTAACGGGGTCTGACGATAAGTTCATACCACGATTACTATTAGCCCAATTAGCAAAACGAGCTAAACCATCGGGATTAAGTGAAGGGTCGAGTAAAATAACGGTATTATTTAATAACTCATTTATTTCATTACCTTGCGCTGCGGCTAAGTAATACGCCACCAGCAATGCAGAATTACTGCCCGACGACTCATTACCATGTACGCTGTAACCCATCCATACAACACCAGGCTGCTCTGATGATTGCGTGTTGCTAGGCGTTAAACGCGCTAAATGGGCCTGGCGAATTTGCTCTATATTTTTTAATTTATTGGCGGCGGTAATAGTCAGCATCACTAATGGTCGCTGTTCGTGCGTGCGCCCTATTACTTCAAAATTAATTCGATCACTTTTTTGTGCTAGTATTTCCATATAACGCACCAACTGATCGTGCCTTACATGCCACTCACCTACTTGATAACCAAGCACTTGCTCTGGAGTGGGTATACTTGGATCAAACTCAACATCCTCTGCAAAGTAGTAAGACAATGGTTTAGCTTGAGTTGAAAAACTCAGTATTGCCACCATTATCATTAATGTTATTTTTATTATTATACGCATATAATTTACTCATAAAATGTTTGTTGTTTGCACGCTAGCATTGCTTAAAATAGATGCCAACTTTTTACGCTCAACACTAGCCGCAACACGATGAGCGGGGTATGATATGCAGTATCCGAGTAATTTAGTCAAGTATAGACGGTCTTATGATTTCAATTTCCGAAACAGCACAAGCGCATTTTGCTAAACTATTAGCAGATCAAGCACAACAAACCAACATTCGTGTTTTTGTTGTAAACCCTGGTACATCACAAGCGGAATGTGGTGTTTCTTATTGTCCAGAAGACGCTGTAGAAGACAGCGATATTCGCCTAAACTTTAATGGTTTTGACGGCGTTGTAGATGCAGAAAGTGCACCCTTTTTAGAAGACGCTGAAATTGATTTTGTTACCGACAAAATGGGTACTCAGTTAACACTAAAAGCACCTAATGCTAAAGCGCGTAAAATTAGCGGTGATGCATCGTTAAACGAACGCGTACAACACATGCTAGAAACCGAAGTAAATCCACAACTTGCTAACCACGGTGGCCAAGTAAGCTTAGTGGAAATTACCGCTGCAGGTATTGCTGTATTACAGTTTGGCGGTGGTTGTAATGGTTGTTCTATGATCGATGTCACGTTAAAAGAAGGCATTGAAAAAGAGATGATCGAAAAGTTTGAAGAGATCACTGGTGTTGCCGATATTACTGAGCACCAAGCGGGCGATCATTCTTACTATTAATAAGCATTTTTAATGCTAAAGTCGCTTATATATAGCTTAGGGAGCAACCCTAAGCTTAGCTTAAAGCGTTTTTTTCGCGGCGTAGCACTGTTTGTGCTAGCCGTGATATTTATTTTTTTAGGCTATTACAGTCACTACAGCTTGCAAATTATTGGCGTTGTTATTTTAGTGCCAGCTTTGTTTTTTGCTGCTTGGGGCTACAGCGGTATTTTTGCTAATCGCTTTTCACAAGTACTTAAAAATATTGAGCCTAAAAACCACGACCCCGACCTATGGAAATAAGCCACCAAATTACCTTAATCTAATAACTGATTATTTGCCTTTAACTTTTGGTATTTCACTATTAATGTTACTCCTCGCATTAGCATAAAACAGCTCATTGCTAACCATAAACCATTATTCTCCCACTGATGAAACACTGCAAATACACCAAAAAAACCAACACTTGCTGAGAGCAACATACTATTTCGCATTGCCTTTGCCCGGGTAAGTCCAACAAATACACCATCAAATAAAAAGCAACTCATTGCCAATAATGGCAAGGCTATAATCCAAGGCAAGTACAGCGTAGCCGTGGTAATCACTTCCGGCACATTAGTTAATAGCGTAATAATATAGCGACCAAATATAGCAAAAAACAAACTGTATGCTAAAGCAAATAGCGCGCCCCAAAACACACTTATTTTTACCCAAAGCTCAATATTTTTTACACTTTGTTGACCTTTAGCATGCCCTACTTTTGCCTCACTGGCATAAGCAATACCGTCGAGTGCAAAGCTTACCAACATTAAAAAGTTAAGTAATACTGCATTTGCTGCTAGCGTGGTTTCGCCAATTCGTGCGCCGTAAAAGGTCATAAAGCTAAAGCAGAGCTGTAAAATAAATGAGCGAATAAAAATATCACGGTTTAAGCTTAGTAGGTTTGCCATTTTTGTAATGCTAAACCAACCTGGTACGCTTAGTTTTATGCCGCGTTTTTTAGCTAATTTAATAACTAACACCACGGCAAAAACTAACGCGGTGTAATCGGCAATAAGTGACGCCCATGCAGCGCCTGCTACCGCCCAATCTAGGTATACAACAAAATATATGTCGAGCACTATATTGGTAATATTAGTCACTAATAATAAATAAAACGGCCCACGGCCATAATGCATACCTAGCATCCAACCTAATAGTACTAAATTACATAAGGCCGCAGGCGCACTAAAAATACGAATACTAAAATACTGATACGCTTGCGTAAGCACGTCGCTATTGGCCGCCGATAAAAATGCAATGGCGTGTTTTATTAAAGGCGATAAGGCGATAAGCAATACGGCAACAAAGCAAGAAAGCACTAAGCTGCGTTTTAATAACGCCGCCAATTGGGTTAAATCGTTTTGCCCATAAGCTTGTGCCACTAACCCAGTGGTGCTCATTCTTAAAAAGCCTGCGAGCCAAAATAATATTGATATAACCGCAGATCCCAGCGCAATACCGGCTAAATAATGAGCGCTTCCTAAGTGGCCAATTACTGCAGTATCAACAATTCCTAACAGTGGGACGGTAATATTTGATAATATCATCGGACCCGCTAACAACAACAAGCTTTTATGGTGTGCTTTATTATGTATAAGAAATTGTTTCATTTAGTATTATTTATCCTGATTAGTATTTCACTGCGCGCTCAAGCAGCCGTTATTTTACAGTATCATCACGTTAGTGAAACCCTTCCGGCGGTAACCAGTGTTAGCGCGAGCACTTTTACTGAGCACTTAAGTTATTTAAAAGAGCATAACTTTAATGTTATTCCTTTAGATGAGCTGATAACTGCGTTGCAGCAAAAACACACTTTACCAGATAAAACCGTCGCTATTACTTTCGATGATGGTTACAACAATAATTACGAGCAAGCAGCGCCAATTTTAGAAAAGTTTGGCTATCCGTACACAATTTTTGTCAATCCTAAGCTAATAGACGAAGGTAAAGGCTATGTAATGGGCTGGGATAAACTCCAAGAGCTAGCAAAAAAAGGCGCACTTATTGCCAATCATAGTGGCCAACACGATTACTTACACCATATGCTTGCAAACGAAAGCGATGCACAATGGCAAGCCCGCATTAAACAAGACATCCTACATTCACAGCAGCGTATAAAAACAGAAATTGGCCATGATTATAAATATTTAGCTTATCCGTATGGCGAGTTTAACAATAAGTTACAAGCCCTGGTAACCGAGCTTGGTTTTATTGGTATAGGTCAGCATTCTGGCGCTGTAAATAAAGATTCTAACTTTAGTCGCTTACCGCGTTTTCCGGCTTCGGGCTTTTATAGTAAATTAGATACGCTGATCACTAAATTGAATTCTCGCGCATTTAATATAACCGCGCTCACTTATGAAGACAGTGTAACGGCGCAAAACCCACCCAAACTCACTATTGAGTTTACTATGGGGGATTTTCATAAAAGTCAGTTTGCTTGTTATGTATCGAGTGTTGGCCAGGCTAATTTAACCTGGATAAATAAAAACACAGTAGAAGTCACCTCACCTAAAGCGCTCAATAAAGGTCGTTCGCGCTTTAATTGTACCGCCCCTGCAATTAACAATGCTGGTAGCTATTTTTGGTTTTCGCAGCCTTGGGTTATTGAATAGCTTAAATTACAGCAGTAAAAAAGGAGCCTAGGGCTCCTTTTTTAATTTACTGTTTAAATAACTAGTTTTTATAATAATCAGCTATTTGTTTAAATTCTTGAGTTAACTCTTTGGAATTTATTAACGGCACGCTACCTTGTTTAAATTCAGGTTTAAATATAGCTCTTACCGCCCCATTGCCATCAACCATAGCCACTGAAGCACTATGATCAACTGCATACTCTGACTCGCTACTATCACTAATAGCGTAAATTAAGCCTAACCCTCTTACCATAGGGAAAAGCTGTTTGTGCTCCCCCGAAACCGCTAAAAAATCGGGGTTAAAGTAATCAATATAGTCTTTTCGTTTTGCTGGGGTATCTCGTTTTGGATCTACCGATACAAACCAAATTTGCACTGGGTAATCACTACGTAAATTTTTATACACTGCATTTAGTTTAGCCAGTGTTAACGGGCAAATATCGGGGCAGCTGGTGTAACCTAAAAACACTAAATTCCATTGCCCTAAAAGCTGCTGCTTAGTAACCAATTCGCCATGTTGATCATCTAAACTAAAGTCGGCTAAAGGTTTAGCATTTTCGTACACTAATGCATTAACGTCTGGCGGTGCATTATCATCTGAGCACGCCGATAAAAACAATGTTAAAACAATAACTAACCCTAGCCATAATTGCTTCATAAAAGTAGCCATTTATCTATAAATAATATGATGAAGAGTACCATTAAATGAATAATTGAAAAGCGAAATAAATCCATAGCAGTGTCGTCGTTAGCGGCTAGTTTTAATTTAATCGCTTTATAAATAAAGACTGCATTTAATCCAGATGCGCCGATTAAATAAATTAACCCCGACATTCCTATCAAATAAGGAAATATACACACAATTGCCAGTAACACAGAGTAAGCAACCACACAGGTTTTAGAAAAATCGATACCATGCGTAACCGGTAACATAGGAATTTTAGCCCGTGCGTAATCGCTCTTACGAGCTATAGCTAAGGCCCAAAAGTGCGGAGGGGTCCACGTAAAAATAATCATCACTAGTAGCCAAGGTGCAGCTGCCATTTGCCCTGTTTCAGACACCCAACCCAATAAGGGTGGCATAGCGCCAGCAAGGCCACCAATAACAATATTTTGTGGTGTAGCGCGCTTTAAAAAAGAGGTGTATACAAAGGCATAACCCACCAGCGCAAATAAGGTTAATATGGCGGTAAGGGTATTTGCCCATAGCATTAGCATAATAAAACCTGCCACACCTATTATTGCCGCAAAACTCAGTGCATGTGCCTTACTTAGGCGGCCTTTAGCTACTGGGCGATGACGAGTACGCGCCATTTTGCTGTCTATTTCGCTATCAACAACATGGTTAATTACCGCTGCTGCTGCTGAAAGCAATCCTATGCCAAGTAAGCTTATAAACTGTACACCCATGCCTCTGCCTACATCGGGTGCTAGCGCCAAACCAACCCACGCGGTCAGTACCAACATAGCGACTACTTTAAATTTACTAATGGCTAAATAATCTTGTAGTAAATTATAACTACGTGTAATTAGCGGTAGTGTATTTATTGGTTGTATTGCTTTTTTATCTATTGTAAGTGCCATAACAACGCTCCTTTCTATTTGTAATTTTAGGTTCGTGCTTTTAAGTTCGTGCTTTGAGGTAATAGCATAATCTAATTAAAGTTAATAACAGTATGGCAGCCATTAAGTTATGTGCCAGTGCCATACTTAACGGAATATGCCAATGCACCACTGCGAGGCCTAAAGCAATTTGGCAAAATAAGACAACTAACACGCTAACGGCGCAGCTTTTTATTTTTTGCGAGTAGGCACGGCTGTATATTCGCCACATAATTAATGCCAATACTATGCAAGTAACTAATGCCCAAATACGGTGTAATAAATGAATCGACATACGTGCTTGCTGCGACAGGACGCCAAACTCGTAGTTACCATGCTCAAGCGGGAGCTGAAACACACTACTAAGCGAAAATGGCTGGGCATTACTACATAAAGGCAAGCCATTACAATGCGGAGCAGCGTAATTTGCAGCCAACCAACCTCCTAATGCTATTTGTATAATTAGTACGCTAAGCGCCACTAGGCTTAAACCAAAGTAGCGTCTTGCACCTGCATCTCCCCCCATTATTGGCTTGGCGTTTAATCGTAAATATAATAAAGTGAGCAGCGCTAAAATACTAAAGCCACCAAGTAAGTGGCCCATCACTATTAACGGCTGTAAATTCATCGTAACCGTCCACATACCTAATGCAGCCTGAAATATCACTAACAATAACAGTAGTAATGGTAATTTAACTGGCGTTGTTGGCGATTGACGTTTTAAAAAAGCATATACAAATAAGGCTAATATGAGCAAGCCTAGCGTACCGGCAAAGTAGCGATGAATCATTTCTTTCCATGCTTTAGCGGTTTCAAACATCATATCGGGATAACTTTGTGCTGCTTGCGCTATATCGGCTTCATGTTTGGGTACAGTTAAAAAACCATAACATCCTGGCCAATCTGGGCAACCCAACCCGGCATCACTTAAGCGAGTATAAGCACCCAACGCCACTACTATCAAAGCCAATAAGCCCGTTATTAATACCCAGTTTTTATAATTTTTATACATGGCATCTTCCTACTTAGCTCGAACGAGAATAACTCAGTAATTTTTTTAGATCTTTTAATAGTCCTTTTTGTACTAATCTATTTTCCTGTGGCTGTGTTTTAAATGGATACTCAAGCACTACAAGCCCCATATGGTCGATTAAATACAAACTAGCCGGTTGTAAGTTTGGTTGCGCATCTATACTTTTCCACGGGGAGTTGGCAGCTTTTACTTCGCCTATCACGGCGACATCTACTTTATTCTGGTTTTTGCCTAGCGCTATGTATAAATTATTTAGTGCGGCTAATTGCTCACTACAAGGCGTAGTACATCCATTGGAGTAATTTAGGGCAATAGTCCATTGCTTATGATTGTTTTGCGGCCAATTTTCATATTTAACCTGTTGCTGTAAAAACTCACCATTGTTAGTAATGGCGGTAGGTAACCAATCTAATTTAAGCGCGCTGTACGCTAAAATTAGCGGAATAGCGCAGCAAATGACAAACAGTAAAAGGGGGTTATTTTTCATTATGTGTCCTTTTTTTACTTGCAAAAATAGCCACTAAAACGCACGCCAGCGCAATTAAAAACCATTGCACCGCATAAGCGTGGTGTTTTTGTGGGCTCATAACAACCGCGGTATAGTGAGGTATACCTATTGCATCGCCGCTACCTTGGCGATACGCCATAAAATTAACTAATAATTGCTGGCTTTCTTCGCTCAACTTATTTAATTCAATTGTTTGCACTCGCTTTGGTAAATCAATGTTATTGGTTTTACTCTCGAGGCTAAAAGCAGTAAGGTTATTTTCTTTTATTTGAGCAGTAAGCGTAAAAGCGTGTTTAGGTAGGGTTACTTTAGGTAATGTATCGCGCGATAGGGGAGCTTTTATCCAGCCTAAATTAACCAAAATGGCATGTGTTTCGTTATTTGGCTTTAACAGTGCCAGTAAGTCATAACCCACCTGCCCGTTATAAACTTGGTTGTCTAAAAGCCAATATTCACCGTTAATAAAATGCCCTGTTAACTCAACTAACAATCCTGTTTTATTCCAGTTACTAGGTAGTTTAAGCATTTGCTGCCAGCTCATTACACCGTGCGTTTGCAGCGTTGCAATAGAAGCTAACTGCTGTTGTTTGTGTGTCGCACGTTCTAACTGCCAAAAACCTAAACGCACACACACCAAAACTACAATCACTACCATACAAATGGTGATTATTGAGCTAAACTTTTGTTCACGCCATCTAATTAACTGCATAAAGGGTCAACCTAGTGATGATTAAAATTTTTATTGTATTGTTGTTATTATTTATACTTTTTAACTTGTTTCGCGCTTTATTTATTATGGTCTCTGGAAAAACCCAAGGACGACCTATGTCTCACTTTTTAGGTCGTCGCGTATTATTTTCTGTGGTGGTATTAATAGTTGTTATTGCCGCACTAAAACTTGGCTTTATTAGCGGCAATAACGCCCCTTTAATAACTACAGCACATACACAAATATAAATAAGCATAACCAAACTACATCAACAAAATGCCAGTACCAAGCCGCCGCTTGAAAAGCAAAGTGCTTATCTTTAGTAAAGTGTCCTTTTAAAATTCGTAAAAATACTACCAATAAAATAATAGTTCCTAAGGTCACATGCATGCCATGAAAACCCGTAAGTAAAAAGAACGTGCTGCCATAAATACCGGCATCTAATGTTAAGTTTAAATCGTTATACGCATGAATATATTCTTCTACTTGTAGGCCTAAAAAAATTGCACCCAATAAAATAGTCAGTCCTAAAAACACTTTTAACTGGCCGCGTTTATCACTTTCTATTGCCACATGGGCAAAATGCAAAGTAACTGATGAGGTCAATAAAATTAAGGTGTTAATCAGCGGTAGACCTTGCCATCCCATAGCTTGGGTAGTGTCGCCCCCTGGCGTGGTAATTAATGGCCACACAGCTTCAAATGTAGGCCAAAGCACTTCGTTAGTCATGGCATTGTTATCGGCACCACCAAGCCAAGGCACAGAAAGCATACGGGCGTAAAAAAGTGCGCCAAAAAATGCCATAAAAAACATTACTTCAGAAAAAATAAACCAACTCATTCCTTGTCGAAAAGAGCGATCCATTTGCGCCGAATATAAGCCTTTCCCGGCCTCATCAATCACGTTTTTAAACCAGCTAAACAACATATACAGCAGTACTGCTATACCTGCGTACAAAATATAAATGCCACTGTCACCTTCTTTACCGGCACTCATTACGGTTAGAGCTGCACCTACTGCAATAAAAAATAATGCTACTGCGCCAACAATCGGCCATGGGCTTTGATCTGGTACATAATAATGCTCATATTCTTGCTTCATTTTATTTGCTCCTGGTTGTCACTAGTTAGGCTAGTTGTTATTGGCTGCTAGCCGCTCACTAATATCAAATACCGTATAAGATAAAGTTAACTCTTCAATGTCACTTGGTAGTGCGGTATCAACATAAAAAAGCAACGTAAACTCTAGTTCTTCACCTGCTTTTAATGGCTGTTGATCAAAACAAAAACACGCTATTTTATGTAAGTATTTTGCTGCTCTACCGGGTGATACCGAAGGCACTGCCTGCATTACTTTATCTTGGTCACTATTATTTTTGGCGCTAAACATTACCTCACGCATAGCACCGGGCTTTACCGCAACACTATACTCTTTAGACTTCACAGCAAAGGGTGCACCGCTTTGTGCATGCGTGGTAAAGCTCACACTTATTTCGCGATTTTGTATTACTTGCGTGCTTTGCTTTGCTTGCTCTAATGATGGCTTACCGTTAATGCCGGTAATATCACAAAACACGTCATACAAAGGCACTAACGCAAATGCAAATGCGAACATGGCTAAGCAAATAACAACTAAGCGCTTAAGTAGCGGTGCGTGTATCATTATTTAATTTCCGGTGGTGTTGAAAATGTATGGTACGGAGCAGGTGAATCTACCTCCCACTCCAGTCCTTCTGCGCCTTCCCACACTTTTGCAGGAACCTTGTCGCCGCCGCGTGCGCATTTAATCACTACAGCTACAAACAACAACTGCGATAATCCAAAGGCAAAGCCGCCAATACTAATAATGGCGTTAAAGTCAGCAAACTGTAGCGCATAGTCGGGTATACGGCGTGGCATGCCTGCAAGCCCTACAAAGTGCATAGGAAAAAACAATACATTTACGCTTACCAGCGATAACCAAAAATGCCATTTAGCCAGCGCTATGTTATACATATTGCCAGTCCATTTAGGCAGCCAATAATACGCGCCTGCCATAATAGAAAACACCGCTCCCGTTACCAGTACATAATGAAAATGTGCCACTACAAAGTAGGTATCATGGTACTGAAAATCAGCCGGTGTAATGGCCAGCATCAATCCCGAAAAACCACCTAAGGTAAACAACACAATAAAAGCAATACTAAACAGCATGGGGACTTCAAACGTAATTGAACCGCGCCACATAGTGGCTACCCAATTAAATATTTTTACTCCAGTGGGCACCGATATCAGCATAGTCGCGTACATAAAAAATAGCTCGCCAGCCACCGGCATACCGGTAGTAAACATATGATGCGCCCACACTGTAAAACTCAACAACGCAATTGACGCCGTGGCATATACCATGGAGGAATAACCAAAAAGTTTTTTACGCGAAAAGGTAGGAACTATAGTAGAAATAATGCCAAAAGCCGGCAAAATCATTATGTATACTTCGGGGTGGCCAAAAAACCAAAATATGTGCTGAAACATCACCGGATCACCGCCACCAGCTGCATCAAAAAAGCTGGTTGCAAAGTATTTATCGGTGAGCACCATGGTCACTGCACCTGCGAGTACCGGCATAACCGCAATTAATAAAAATGCCGTTATCAGCCAAGTCCATACAAACATAGGGACCTTCATCCAAGTCATGCCTGGGGCACGCAAGTTAACTATGGTTACAATTACATTAATTGCCCCCATAATGGAGCTAATACCCATAATATGCACAGCAAATACAAACATGGCGGTATTGTCATTACTGTAGGTTGTGGACAGCGGCGCATAAAAAGTCCAACCAAACGCAGGACCGCCACCGGGCATTAATAGCGATGATAATAAAATTAAAAACGCGAATGGTAAAATCCAAAAACTCCAGTTATTCATTCGGGGTAAGGCCATATCAGGCGCGCCAATCATTAATGGCACCATCCAGTTAGCTAAGCCAGTAAAGGCCGGCATAACGGCACCAAATACCATAATCAACCCATGAACCGTGGTCATTTGATTAAAAAAGTGAGGATCGACTAATTGCAATCCTGGCTGAAATAACTCAGCGCGGATCACCATAGCCATAGCACCACCAATAAAAAACATAGTTAGCGAAAAAATTAAGTACAAGCTACCTATATCTTTATGATTTGTGGTATATAACCAGCGCTTAAAGCCTTTAGCAGGATGATGAGCGTGGTGAGCTTCATTAATGTCAGGTTGTTCTACTATGCTACTCATTAGTTCGCCTCCCCATCGGCATCAAGTGCTGCCTGTATTTCACTTGGTTGAATTACATCACCGGTATCATTACCCCATGCATTACGCTTATAAGTAATTACCGCTGCTAATTGCTTTATAGAGAGCTGTTTAGCAAAGGCTTGCATGGCTGTGCCGGGGCTTCCGTGAATAACAATATCAATGTGGTCTTTTATATCGCCAAGCACTATCGGGCTGCCTTTAAGTGCAGGAAAAACGCCTGGCAAACCTAACCCTGTGGGCTGATGACATGCAGCACAATTGGCCATATACACTTGCTCACCCAAAGTCATTAATTCTTCTTTAGGGAGTGTTTGGTCAAGTAATGCAGCATCTGCTGCTGCTGCTTTTTGCTTTGCTTGTTTAGCATCTGCTAGCCAAACTTTAAAATCGGCCTCTGACTTAGCCTCTACTACCACTGGCATAAAGCCATGATCTTTACCGCATAGCTCAGCACACTGACCGCGATAAATACCGACTTCGTTTATGTTGGTCCACGTTTCGTTAATAAACCCCGGGTTTGCATCTTTTTTAATAGCAAAATCGGGCACCCACCAAGAATGAATAACATCGTCGGAGGTCATTAAAAAGCGTACTTTTTTATTGATCGGTAATACCAGAGGCTTATCTACCTCAAGTAAATAGTTGGGGTTTTTATCGGCTAGGTTAGCAATTTCATTTTGCGGTGTGGCAAGTATTGAGTAAAACTCAACATCTTCCCCCATATATTCGTAATGCCATTTCCATTGTGAACCAGTTACTTTAATAGTGATATCCGCTTTACTGGCATCTTCCATCGCTATTAATGTTTTAGTTGCGGGGACTGCCATTGCTATTAAAATAACAAATGGAATTGCTGTCCAGAGTATTTCTACTTTGGTACTTTCGTGAAATTGAGCAGCAACTGCTCCTTTAGATTTACGATGATGAATAAGTGCCCAAAACATAACGGCAAATACAATCACGCCTATTACACAGCATATTAAAAATATGGTCATGTGTAGTTGATAAACATTATTACTTATATCGGTTACGCCTTTGCGCATATTATATTGGCTATTTGCCAATGCTAACTGCGGAAAAACAAACAATATAAGCCACAAGGTAGAGCTCAATTTACCCATGTGACAGCTCCTTTAATACTGTTGCGAGTGCAAAACAAAAAGACATAAGCTTTAAATGCCAATTTGTTATTTTTTATTTTTGTATTGCTGCCGGATATATAAATATATTTTCTCAAAACTAAAGCTGTGAGTTATTGTTAGTCCAGCCCATTAACAATTAGTTAATAATTGAACAACTAGCAAGTTTTAGTTTGAAAAATAATCAAATAATATTAGGGGATTAGCGTAAATATGGGATTTATTTAATTTTGTTCTAAGCAGGAAGTGAGCAACAGCAAGGGTTACAAATAAAAAGACAGCGATAACGAGTATTAAATACTTAAATGATAAAAAACATAAACTTAATATAATTTTTTCATTGCAGCGGAATTTTCACAAAAAAAAGGCAAAAAAAAGCGCACTAAAAAGTGCGCATTAATTATCTGAGCTATTAAATTATGCCGATATTTTACATAGCTATAACAGCTTAATTGTCACATCCAGTCAGCATTACGAATAACCCCAACAGCTAAGCCTTCAATATTAAAAGATTCGTTTTCAAGATCCACTTCTATCGACGAAAATTCTTTATTTTCAGCATGCAATAATACTTTTTTGCCTGCTTTTTCTAAGCGTTTTACCGTTACATCGTCATCAACGCGGGCAACAATAACTTGGCCATTTTCGGCAACTTGAGTGCGATGAACAGCCAGTAAATCACCATCCATAATACCAATATCTCGCATGCTCATACCATTTACACGCAATAAAAAATCGGCAGCGGGTTTAAACATTAACGGGTCAATTTTACAATGGCTCTCAACATGTTGTTGCGCCAAAATAGGTTCGCCGGCAGCTACACGGCCTATTAACGGTAAACCAAGTTGTTCTGGTTCATCTTCTTCAATAAGTTGAATACCACGGCTAGCGCCTGGTTTCATTTTAATAGCGCCTTTTTTAGCCAGCGCTTTTAAATGCTCTTCTGCTGCATTAGCACTTTTAAAGCCTAATGTTTGTGCAATTTCTGCGCGTGTAGGAGGCATACCAGTGTCTTTAATAAACACTTTAATAAGTTCGAGTATTTGCGCTTGGCGGTTAGTTAATGGTCGCATACAACTGGTTTTCCATACAGTACATTTAACTGTGAGTATATACAGTTATCTGAAAATCGCAAATTTAAATTACTCCTCGCCTTTGCTGCCAAAGGTGGCATTGGTCTAAGCTTAAAATTACCAAGTAAATTACAGATAAAATTACGCAGATCACGATAGTGTTAGTTTTACGTTACATTAATTACATAACTACTAAGTTGTTGCTGTTATTAAAAATTAGTTAGCTATCGTTTTTGTAATGGGCCTTAACTTCATCAATGTGAATTAACGGAGAGTGTTATGAATATCACTGTAGCGGTAATAATTAACGGTCCTAAACGTAAAGTATGGGCGGCAATAACTGACATCGAAAACAGTGCCAATATGCTGTCTGGCATTATTGATGTAAAAATAATCGAGAAGCCACCACAAGGGCTAGTGGGCCTAAGATGGTTAGAAACACGAAAACTTTTTGGCAAAGCAGCCTCAGAAACCATGTGGATCACCGAAGCTGTTACTAATGAATACTATTGCACTCGCGCAGAAAATGGCGGGGCAGTTTATACCACTAAGCTGTCACTTACCGCCGCCGAACCTAGCACCTGTTTAACCATGACTTTTTCTGATAGCTCTGAGTCTATTTGGGTAAAAATGATCTCTGCAGTGATAGGGTTTTTTCTTAAAAGTTCGATGCGTAAAATGCTAAAAAAAGATCTCGATGAAATTAAGCACTATGTAGAAAGCAAAAAGTAGCACTGTATTACCATGCAGTAGCTGCACTAATTTGGCTATCATATCGCCATGAAAAATCGTATTATCGGTTATCGTTTTCAACCTTTAAAGGAGTAACAATGAGTATTTGGCATCAACCTATTACTTTAGCGTTTTGTAAGCAGTTAGACCAAGGCATAAATGGCCAAGGTACACTGATGAAAACCATGGGGATTGAAATAACTGAAATTGGTGATGATTACTTAGTTGCCACTATGCCAGCAATTCCTGCGCACCATAACCCTATAGGCATGGTGCATGGCGGAGCAAACGTGGTTTTAGCCGAAAGTGTTGCCAGCTACGCGGCTAATTTTGTGGTCGACTTCACTAAATTTTATTGTGTAGGGCAAGAGATCAGTGCCAGCCATTTAAAAGCCTCGCGTAATGGCACCTTAACCGCCACCGCAAAAGCGTTTCATATTGGCAAACGTAGCTCAGTATGGGAAATAAAAATAACGAATAGTCGCGGCGAGCTTTGCTGCGTATCAAAAATGACCGCAGCTGTTGTAGAGCGCAAAGGCTAACGCTATTTTTCTAGCGGGTAAATAGTAATTTCCATGCCTGCACCAATTGCCGATATACGTAATAATGTATCGGCGTGCAGCGCTTGGTTAAAACACTTTGGCGAAGTGCCCGATTCAAAACCAATATCAAAGGTACGGCGCGAACAACTCAACCATTGCTTAAGTGCAGCCCGCGAGCATGACTCTACTAACTCACATAAGTGGTTAATTGCTTTATCCGGTGAAGATATTTCGCCTGTTACTTCTATACGCGCTAACTGACGGTATTCGTCTTTATCATAATGTAAAATAGTGGCGATTTTTTTTAGGTCAGCTACAAGCACGCTAATATCTTGCTTTGACTCAAGCTCTAGGTCTACATTTAAAAATTGAATTTCCGACATTGTCTGCTGTTTATCCTCTAATTAGTTCGCTGTAAACTTTAACGCAGTTTTACGCTTATACCAAATCAACTCTGCAATATTCACCTTTTTTATCTGAATAGTCGGCTATTTTTACGCATTTATTGACGCTTTACTTACTCTTATTTCACGAATAAAAAATATTTAAGCACCAAAAGCTCACTATTATAAAAGTGCTGAGCTAGCTCCATAAAAATAGCTAGCTACTCGCATTTAAAATTTAACCACTATTTTTTATTCTAAATGTTTAAATCGACTTAAGTGCTGCTTTAACATTTGGTTTTCAGCAATCAACTCATCCCGTTCATCCAATAATTGTAAAACCAAAGCAATAGCAGACCAATCTAACGATAAGTCATGCTGAATACGCGCAGCCTTTTTAACTAAGATCACTGTTGATACCGTAAATTGCCATTCTGTAACGCGCTCGCCCTCAATAGGAATAGCAATGCTGTGCTCAACCAATTCATATAATATGGCTTCGCTAATATCACTACTCACACACAATTCTTGGCTAGTGAGTAAATTGCCTTGTGGTGCCTCGATAATTTTCATTATGACTTGCTCCAATTGCTACGGGGGTCAAAATGGGCTTTTTCGGCCAGCTCTTGCCAAAGCTTTTTGCTAACATCATCACTCAATGCTGGATTAACAATTTTAATCACAGCAAATAAGTCACCTTTGGCTTTTTTACTAATTAACCCTTTACCTTTAATGCGTAAACGTTGACCCGATTGACTATTAGCTGGAATAGTTAGTTGGATTTTTCCGGCTAATGTAGGTAAATTTATTTTAGTGCCCAAAGCAGCTTCCCATGGTGCAAGAGGTACCACTATGTTTAGGTCATGCCCCTCAACGTCAAATAATGGATGAGGCACTAAGCGAATTTGCAAATACAAATCGCCATTAGGGCCATTTGCCGAACCTAATCCACCTTGGCCTTTTAAGCGAATGCGTTCGCCATTAACCGAGCCGGCAGGAATTTTAACTTTAAGCGATTTTTTAACTTCAGATACACGGCCACTACTGTCTCGCTGCGGCAGCATAAACTCAATTGGTTTAACGGTATCGACTAACGTTTCTTCAAGAAATACCGGGAATTCAATTTCCACATCTTGTCCTTTTTGCGCACGAGCGCCACCAGTTCTGCCCTGCCCGCCATGGTTAAACCCACCTGCGCCGCCAAACATTGAATTTACAAAATCAGAAAACTCCTGATCGGCTTGGGGATCACCTTGCTGATAATGGTTTTGTGACGAGCCATAGCTACCGCCATAATTTGCTTGCTGCTGAGCACGGTTTTGTTGATTACGACGTAACACATCGTATTTAGCGCGCTCTTCTTTGTTGTGAATAACTTCGTAAGCTTCACCTATCTCTTTAAACTTTTCCTCGGCTTGAGGTTCTTTACTTACATCTGGATGATATTTTCTAGCTAGCTTTTTATAAGCTACTTTAACCGCTTTATCGTCTGCATCGGGCGATACTCCAAGCACGGCATAATAATCTATAAATTTCATTCGCAATCCAAATCACAAACTTATGAGCTTTCATCATACTCTTTAAGTAACAACTTTTGTTTATTTAAACAACAATTTAAAGTAGATAACCTGAGCTCCGGATAATAAAACTAAATATAACTATGATTCAATACGTTAGTAAATCTCTTAACCAGAGCTAAGGTTAAATACTAAAGAACGGTAAATATGGCTTTAAGTAAACTTTATCTTTTAGCTTCAAGTCATTAAACTAGCCGCTCCTGTAGTTCACGTATGTGATGGATATGACTCGATTTATTTTAGCCTTGTTGGCTTTTTTTGTATGCTTTTCGCTATCGGCTGAAGAATTCACTCGGTTTTCAACCGCTAAAAGACACCTAATTAAAACCCTCCCTAGTAATGCTAAAAGTATTTACTGTGGCTGCGATATAAAAAAACAGGGTAAAAAACTAGTTCCTGACCCCACTAACTGTGGCTATGTGCCACGCAATACACATACCCGCTCAGGTAACGTAAATGCACGCGCTTTACGCATAGAATGGGAGCATATTGTGCCTGCCTGGGAGTTTGGCCACCAATTACAATGCTGGCAAGATGGCGGGCGTAAAAACTGCCGTAAAGTAAGTGCTAAGTTTAGAAAGATGGAAGCCGATATAAACAACTTAGCTCCTGCTATTGGTGAAATTAACGCAGATCGTTCTAATTATCGATTTGGAATGCTTAGTGAAAGCGCCACCCAATACGGTCGCTGTGAAGTTAAAGTTAACTTTAAACAACGAGTAATAGAGCCTCCTTTTTATGCCCGTAAACAAATAGCCGACGCCTATGCCTATATGCAAAAAACTTACGGCTTAAAAATATCAAATAAACAACAGCAGTTATTTAATGCTTGGCAACAACAAGCGTATGCCGCGCAAACCAATACCAAAAAGCTTTAATTTAAAGGTATTAGGAGCCAGTTTAATATTTAACCTGAACTCTGGTTAAGAGATTTACTAACGTATTGAATCATAGTTATATTTAGCTTTATTTTCTCTAGCCAGAGATTTCCAGTGAAAACAAGGCGAATTTACGCGTCAATAGCTGGCCTATTGCAAGTAAATTCAACGCAGTTAGCGCTGAAAATAGCTGCTTGAGATAGGTTTATTATCCGGAGTTCAGGTTATTTAACGGCACAAAAAAGCGCGCTATTGAAGTAATGCCCAATAGCGCGCTTTTTTAATTGAGTTTTATTCTATAAATATTATAGATCTTGATGCGGGCCAAAAATTTCGTAATGAATGTGTCCGTTATTAACGCCTAATTCTAGCAGTTGTTTTTTCACAAAGGCCATAAAATTAGCGGGTCCACACAAGTAAAAGTCGCCGTTGCTCAGTGGCAATTGCGCTTGTACTGCGTGTAAATCCATAAAACCGGTAAAATCAGCTCCTACATCGCCTTGATTAAACCAAGTCATGGTTTGTAAGCGCGGGTAAACAGTGCTTAGTTCATTTAAATAATTAGCAAATGAGTGCTGCTGAGTATTTTCGCAAGCATGCAAATACATAATATTTTGATTAGCAGTATCGCTTAATAGCGTCTCTAACATTGCTACCATTGGCGTTTGCCCAACACCCGCTGAAATAAGCACAGCAGGGCTGGTGTTATTTCGTAAAAAGAAATCCCCTGCAGGCGGATATAGCTCTACTATTGCGCCTTGCTCTAGTGAGTGTAAATGGTTAGACACCATGCCAGGGTTTGGTAATAACTCTTTTTTAACGCTAATACGGTAGTTTTTACCATTACTTTTTTGCGAAATAGAATACTGGCGGATCTCTTCATATTCACTAGCCTCTGGCTTAACTTTAATACCTAAATATTGACCCGGTTTATGGGCAATTACTGCCTCGCCATCAACTGGCGTAAGCGTAAAGCTAGTTACCAGCTCTGACTCAGCCTGCTTATTAGTTATTGCAAACTGACGTGTGCCTGCCCAACCGCCTAAGTTATTTTTACTGTGCTCGTATAAAGCAGCTTCCTCAGTTATACAAATATCAGCAAGTACGCCATACGCTTCACGCCAAGCATATTCAACATCTGGCGTGAACTGCTCAGGAATAAGCTCTTTCAGCGTGCCAATTAAATGTGCACCAACAATTGGGTAGTGCTCCGGCAAAATATTTAAACTAGTATGTTTATGGTTAATACGCCCAAGTGCCGCTTTTAACACCTCTAAATTATCAATGTTTTGTGCATAAGCAGCCAATGCGTTAAATAATGCAAATTGTTGACGGCCGGTATCTTGGTTGCTCATATTAAAAATATTTTTAAGCTCAGGATTATGACTAAATAAACGCTTGTAAAAATGATCAGTAACAACCGTACCTGCCTCTGCTAATAAAGGAACAGTACTTTTAACAATTTCAATAGTTTTATCAGATAACATCTAGGTTTTCCTACGTGTGAATAATACCCAATTAATAAAATAGGTATAGGTTAACCACGACGCCCATCAACACGACGCTGTGTTAAAATAGGTGTGCAGTGAATTAAAAATAATAAAAAGGCAATTAGCCACAGCCCAGCACTTAGCTGCCAAGCTAGGTGTGGCCCAATAACAAAAGGCAGTAAAGAACGAGTAATCCCAGCCACTAACACTAAAGCAAAAGCAACCGCCATATAATGTGGAATAGTCAAAGAGCGCCCGGTATGCCCATGAGATACGCGTGTCATCATGGCTAAAATCATCATCCCTATGGTACTTATGGTAATGAGGTGTAATGCATCTTTAAATAAAATAACACTGCTGTAAAAACTCACGGCTACCAGCATTAAACCTACACCTAGTGCCAAGTACGAAAAATGCAAAGACCATAACAAAGGAACTTTAAGTACGTTTTTATCCCACCAATAAAAACTACGGATTAAATGCAGCACAGCAACAACAGCAAGTGCCCAGCCTGGGTTTAGCTGATTAAAAAATAACTGACTAAGAAAAAACACCGCAATACTAAAAACGCTCATATACAGTAATACTGAGTCAACGTTAGCTGTACGTACCTGTGCTGTTAAACCAAGGCCTTTACTGGTAAAAAATGGCAATACACGCCCTGCTACTATGCCAATTAATAAGGTCATCAGTAATACTGCTGTATCAACAATGGCGAGCGCAAGCTGCATGCTTTGTTCAATCAGCAGGGCCAAGTAAACAATATTTAACGTACACAGCGCCGCTAATAGCACTAAAAATTGATAGTTATTTTTGCTTTTAGCGGTTAATAACATATTAGCTAATGCTGCAATAACACCTAGCCACCATGCGAGCTGTAACACTAACACCGCATATAAATTAAATTGTGCAAAAGCAGGCAAAGACACAAAAAATGCGCCTCGCGCCCCAAGCCATAGCAGCGTTAATAGCATTAACTTTTTGCCACTAATGCTAGGTACTCCAGTCCAAGTTTGCGCGGCGGTAAGTAAAAAACCCACTGCAACAACACCTGCAAAACCAAATAACATTTCATGGGCATGCCATAATGTAGCGGGGATTGTTAACTGCCAAGTTGCACTACCCGTTAAAATTAATAACCAGTAGCCTATTGAACTAAAAGCCAACAAGCCTGCGGCTAAAAAATAGGGTCTAAATGGCAGCATCCATACTGGCCACTGCGTTATTTGGTAAAAGCGAATATTAGCCGGTACCGGCTGAGATAAATTAATAGGTCGCATTAACGAACTTCCTTCCCCATGCCATGCAGTGCGATACAACGCAGCACATAGCTAATTTTTAAAATAGCAGCAATAACAATAGTGCTAATATGTGCCGAAATTTGCACCGGTATAGAAAAGTAATCGGCAAAAGGGTAGCTAATTAAAATACTGGTTATTAGTAATGCACAACTAGCTGCTAATAATGAGTTTGCCACTAGCAGTAGTTTTTTCAGTAAACAAGCTGTCTCAATTTTGTAGCTTGGATTATGTATAACCAAGGTGTTCATAACGGCCTCAACAACTAATGCACTTAACTACCTATTACACTTATCGTGCCAATAAAATAAACATATATATTTCAATGAACTAACTTATCCACCTTTGCTTTTTATGTCTTTATGACCTACCATAAATCAAACTAAAAAACACATAAGAGTCATTTTGACATGAGCAGCGCAATTAACTTCACTGCCGTAGCGGTAAAGCTGGCTCAAAGCACATTAGATAAAAACTGTTTTGAGCAATTACTTACTGTCCTTGAAACAGTGATTGCCAGTGATGCCAGCGCACTGCTTGAGCTACAAGGTGAGCAGCTCAAGCCACTTGCAATTAAAGGCTTAATGCCAGATAGCCTGGGGCGGCGTTTTAAGCTTAGTGAGCATCCGCGCTTAGAAGCTATTTGTAATACTCAGCAACCACTGCAATTTGCCCATGACTGTCCATTGCCCGATCCGTACGACGGCTTACTACTAGCAAAAACTGGCGACATTCCGGTACATGCTTGCTTAGGTTTACCCCTATTTTATCAACAACAGTTATTAGGTGTGATTACGTTTGACAGCCTAAATGCCAATGCCTTTAACGCTATTAGTGCGCAAACGCTTAGCACCTTACAAACGCTATGCAGCGCACATTTTAAAACGGCATTACAGCTGGCTCATTACAAATTACATGCACAGCATTCTAGCGCCTTAGTGCAAGAGCTTAACCGCGAAGCACTCACCCGTGATGGCGGCGAAATTATTGGTCAAAGCTCAGCAATACAAGCACTTAAAAATGATATAAAACTTGTCGCCGCCTCTAATTTTAGTGTGTTAATTTTAGGCGAAACCGGCGTAGGCAAAGAGCTGGTTGCACGTAATATTCATTTACACTCGAAACGCAGTGAGCAGCCACTTATTCATTTAAACTGTGCTTCGTTTGCTGAAAATCTCGCCGAAAGTGAGTTTTTTGGCCATGCTAAAGGCGCTTTTACTGGGGCGGATCATGCGCGCCAAGGTAAGTTTCAGCTAGCGCACGGTGGTACTTTATTTTTAGACGAAATAGGCGAGCTACCACTGGTACTACAAAGTAAATTGCTACGGGTATTACAAAGTGGCGAAATACAAACAGTAGGCGAAGACGAAGTGAAATATGTTGATGTGCGGGTTATTGCTGCTACTAATCGTAATTTAAAAAAAGAAGTAGCCGAAGGACGCTTTAGAGCCGATTTATACCATAGATTAAGTGTCTACCCGCTAACGGTAGCGCCGTTACGCCAGCGTGAAAACGATGTGGTTTTATTAGCTGGTTTTTTTGTTGAGCAAACCGCACGAAAATTAGCAATAAAACAACTTAAGTTAAGTGTCGATGCACAATTATTGTTAACCCAATATCAGTGGCCGGGTAACGTACGGGAGCTAGAACATGTAATTAGCCGCGCAGCACTAAAGGCCAAACAAAGCCAATGGCAACAAGCCATTATTACCATAAAGCCCGAGCACTGTGAGCTAAACCTTAGTGCGAGTAATACAACACAGTTATCATTACCTGCTAGTACCACAAACACCACCACTGGCAGTAGCACTAACATAGCAGAGCAAAATTTATCACTTAAGCAAGCAACCGATACCTTTACCCATCATTTAATTAGTCAGCAGCTTGAGCAACATAATTATAACTGGGCAAGTGCAGCACGCACCTTAAAAGTAGACCGTGCAAACTTAGTTCGCTTGGCTAAACGCTTAGGTATTTCAGTCAAAAAGTCGCTATAAAATAGCTATAAAACCGTCAGTTCATCTAAGTTAGGGGCTTTACAGCAAGTAGCCCCCAGCAGAGCAGCAAGCGATTGATAGTGTGGCGAAAAATACAGTAACACTTCACAATGCAGTCCACTTTTTGCGTAATATTTAACGTAAAGTGGTGCGTTGGTAGCCTTTGCTAGCTGTTTTATTTTAGCCAGCTCTGCATCTGCAAACATAGCATCACCTAAGTTTTTATAATGCCACATTAGCTTGCTTTATTGGTTTGAAAATAGGTTTTTAACAATTGGCTAAACGCCTGTACCTTTGCGGTACGATGCACCAAATGATGCGTTACTAGCCATATATCAGTACACCAGATTAATTCATTAGATAAAATGGGTACTAAATTAGCGTATTGAGCCGCAACATTGTGCTGTAACCCACCAATTCCTAAGCCTTTAATTACAGCACGCGTAGCTTCTGAGGTTTCTGACACACGCAGTTTTATTTGCGGCGCTGCAATATGCTGATCTACCCATTCAAAATACGGCACCCGCGCATTAAAGCCCGCCACGCCAGAAATAAAGTTATGTTGCTGTAAATCACTCAGCGATTTAGGCATACCATATTTATTAATATATCGCCGATTAGCATATAAACCCGAGTTAAGCTGAGCCAAATGCTGTGCAATATAGTCGCCTTCATCGGGCCTTGGCCCTGCCCGTACGGCAATGTGCGCCTGACCGTGATCGAGCCGTAAACGCTTTTGCTCTAAAATCATCTCAAGCTGCACTTGTGGATGTAGCGCCTGAAATTGCTCGCACACATCGCCAAGCACATCCATAAAGCCACTAACCGTGGTTAACAGTAAACTGCCGCGCAGTGTGCTATCAGCCGCAGCAATATCATTATGTAACTGCTCAAGAGAGCTGTCGATCACTTGTGCGGTACTAAACAGCTTAGCGCCTGTTTCTGTTGCTTTATAGCCACGAGCATGGCGATGAAACAAACGTGTGTTTAAGTTTTTTTCAAGATTATTAATTCGCCTAAGCACAGTACTATGGTGCACATTAAGCGCCTCTGCCGCCGCAGTTAAGGTACCTAAACGTGCAACCTCAAAAGCCACTTTAACATCTTGCCAATCTTCAAACTTAACCGCCATACTGTGCCACCTTAAACTTATGTGCATATACGCACATAAGTGTTGCGTTTATTCGGGTTTTCTTCAAGTCATTTTTTGTTAAAGTAGCCCCATATTATCTACATTAACCTGAACTCTGGTTAAGAGATTTACTAACATATTGAATCATCGTTATATTTAATTTTATTTTCTCTAGCCAGAGGTTTTCAGTGAAAACAAGGCGAATTTACGCGTCAATAGCTGGCCTAT
>NZ_JACJES010000025.1:0-36430 GCF_014164175.1 Pseudoalteromonas sp. SG44-5
GTTACTTTAAATTGCCACAAAGGCGTGAAGAAAGAAGCTATAAAAGATGGTTAAAACCCAAACCATCAAAATACCCATCTAACAAAAATAAAAATACCAGTCAGCTTAACTGACTGGCATTACTCTGTTGAGCCCTTAATTTAGTATTGCTTAGATTGCGAGATTATTTTTTATCAAAAGCGCGTTGCATAAAGTTTGGCGTAGCTAATGCACCGTGATGAATGCCGTTGTTGTAGTATTCGCTGTTCTTTGCAATATCGGCTGCTGCATCTTCTCTAAAGCCATTAAAGGCTGCAGATTTACGCGCTAAAGTTACTGACCATAAACCACTTGGGTATATAGGTTGCGGGAATGGCAGTGTTTGTAAGTCGTTAAAACCTACCGTTAGCATAGCTTCGCGCATTTCAACTAATAACGGCATATGCATAAGCGGTGATTCGCTTTGTTGTACTAAAATGCCACCTGGGCGAAGGGCGTTTAAGCAGCTAGTGTAAAATGCATGATTAAATAAACCTTCACCTGGGCCTACTGGGTCGGTGCCATCAACAATAACAACATCGATTGATTCGCTTGCGGCTTCGCGCATGTATTTAATGCCGTCGTCAAACATAACTGTTGCACGAGGATCGTTGTTAGATTCACACAGCTCTGGGAAGTATTTTAACGACATTTGCGTTACTACTTCGTCTATATCTATTTGCGTAACGCTCTCTACACCAGGGTGCTTTAACACTTCGCGTAAGGTACCGCAGTCGCCGCCGCCAATAATAACTACATTTTTAGGTGCTGGGTGCGCTAAAAGTGCAGGGTGGCTGATCATCTCATGATAAAAAAAGTTTTCGCGGCTACTTACCATAGTGCAACCGTCGATGATCATTAAATTACCAAAGTCGGTGGTTTCGAACATTTCTACTTTTTGAAAAGGAGACTGTTTTTCATCTAACTTTTTGTTAATACGTAATGAAAATGCGCTGCCATCGCGGTCGCTAATTTCAGTAAACCACTTACTTTGATCTAAATTTGCCATAGTTACTATTACACTTTTTTAAGTTGAGGATGAAAAAGGGGGCAATTTTGCCAGTGCTTGACGTTTTGCTCAATGACATTTTAACTGATTTAACCAATAAAGTTAGTTAGGAATGAGGGAAAGTTCAATTTTTGTTAGCCTAGAGGATAGCGACGTATTAAAATGCGTCATTGTATTTAATTGATTAAAGAAGAGTTGCCATGACTTGGGGTTTAGAAACAGCACGTGCCACTTATAATGTTGCACATTGGAGTGAAGGCTATTTTGATATTAACGCACAAGGCGAGTTGGTGGCCTACCCAGATGGCGACCAAGCAAAGGCCGCAATTTCTTTAACGCAATTAACCGAACAATTTAAACAACAGGGTTTAACCTTACCAGTATTGGTGCGCTTTACCGATATATTACAAAACCGGGTAGATACGCTTACCAATGCCTTTACTCAAGCACGAGCAAATCGTGAGTATCAAGGCGAATATACCTGCGTTTATCCAATCAAAGTAAATCAGCAACGCTCTGTAGTGAGTAAACTTTTAGCTCACCCTAGCGGGCTGGTTGGCCTTGAAGCTGGCTCTAAACCAGAACTAATGGCTATTTTAGGGGTGGCAAAAGAGCCCATTACTATTGTGTGTAATGGCTATAAAGACAGTGAGTTTTTACGCTTAGCCTGTATTGGTCAGGCTATGGGTCACAAAGTTAAAATAGTGGTAGAGAAGCTCTCGGAGTTAACCACCTTACTGGAAGAAATTGATAATTTAGGCATTGAACCGGCTATTGGTATTCGTATTCGCCTAAACTCAGTGGGCAAAGGTAAATGGCAAAACACCGGTGGCGAAAAAGGTAAATTTGGTTTAACGGCAGGGCAAGTGCTTAGCGCTGTTGAAGTGTTAAAAAAACATAATAAATTGCACTTAATGCAAATGGTGCATTTTCATATTGGCTCTCAAATAGCCAATATTCGCGATATTCACCGCGCTTTGCGTGAATGTGCACGCCATTTTGCTGAACTTACTCAGTTAGGTGTACCACTTAATACCGTTGATGTAGGCGGTGGGTTAGGGGTTGATTACGAAGGTTCGGGTTCACGTAGTGCGTGTTCAATGAACTATACCGTTGCAGAATATGCCCGTAACGTAGTAAATGCGTTTTCTGAGGTGTGTGACCAACATCAATTAACTCATCCGGCCATTATTACTGAATCAGGGCGTGCGTTAACCGCGCACCACGCGGTATTAATTACCGATGTAATTGACGTTGAAAAAGCGCCTAATCACTTAAACCCAGAGGCGCCTGCGCAAAGCAGTACACTGGTATTAGATGAAATGTGGCAATGTTTACAGCGTTTAAGCCCGCGTATGGCGCTGGAAATTTATCACGACGCAATGCACTTATTTAGCGAAGCACACGATCAGTACGTACACGGTTTAGTGAGCATGCTAGAGTGGGCGAAAATAGAGCAACTTTACTTTACTATTTTACATCGGGTGCGCTCATCTTTGAGCAATAATGTGCGTGCGCATCGCGAAGTACTCGATGATTTAAACGAAAAATTAGCTGATAAATTATTTGTTAATTTTTCACTATTTCAATCGTTGCCAGATATATGGGGAATTGGCCAATTATTCCCAGTAATGCCTATTGAAAACCTCACTCAACCGCTTACCCAGCGCGCTATTATTCAAGATATAACGTGTGATTCTGATGGGCAAATTCGCGAATATGTAGAAGGTGCAGGTATAGAAACAAGCTTACCTATACCTGAATATACACAAGGGCAGCAGTATCATATTGCAATGTTTATGGTTGGCGCTTATCAAGAAATTTTAGGTGACTTACACAACCTATTTGGCGACACCGACTCAGTGCATGTGGAGTTAAACGATGATGGTTATGTACTTA
Organism: Pseudoalteromonas sp. SG44-5; assembly: GCF_014164175.1. NCBI lineage: Bacteria > Pseudomonadati > Pseudomonadota > Gammaproteobacteria > Alteromonadales > Pseudoalteromonadaceae > Pseudoalteromonas > Pseudoalteromonas sp. SG44-5. Next base: position 2,927 of record NZ_JACJES010000025.1, read on the forward strand.
CTAACGCCATTAAAGGTGACAGCGTTAAGGATGTATTAAAGTGTGTTGACTATGATAGCGCCATTTTAGCAGACAACTTTGCAGAGCAAATTAATAAGCTCGATGTGTCTGAGCCATGTAAAGCAGGCTATTTAGCAGAGCTTAATGCGGGACTAGAAGGCTATACCTATTTTGAGGACTAACCTCAGCCATTATTAATTAAGTATAAAAAGCGCAGTAATTAGCTGCTGCGCGCTATTTAAAGGAATAGAAACAATGTCAGTTATCCGCAGTGTATTTAGTATTTTGTTGTACTTTATAAATACTCTTATTTGGTTTGTGCCAATTTTTATTTGTGGTGTTATTAAGCTTATACCAATTAAGCCGCTACAAAAGTTAATGAGTTGGGCCGCCAAACAATTTGCCACTATTTGGGTTACCTTTAACAGCTTAAATCAAAAATTATTTACGCCAACTAAAATTAACGTTACTGGGCTTGAAGATATAAAGCTAAAAGATTGGTATTTAGTTATAGCTAATCATCAAAGCTGGGTTGATATTTTAGTATTGCAACGCGTATTAAATCGCAAAATACCCTTTTTAAATTTCTTTTTGAAAAAAGAGCTTATTTACGTGCCTATATTAGGTTTGTGCTGGTGGGCGCTTGATTTTCCGTTCATGACTCGTACGAGTAAAAGTCAGCTTAAAAAGAACCCTAAATTACGCGGTAAAGATTTAGAAACCACGCGTAAGGCCTGCGAAAAATTTAAAGAAATGCCAGTAAGTGTGGTTAATTTTGTAGAAGGTACGCGCTATACGAAGCAAAAGCACGCTCGCCAAAACAGCCCTTTTCCACATTTGTTAAAACCCAAAGCAGGAGGCGTTGCCTTTGTAATGCAAGCTATGGGAGAGCAAATTACTAAAGTAGTTAATGTGACTATTCATTATCCTGAGGGCATTCCGACCTTTATGGATTTTGCCAGCGGTAAAGTAAAAAATATAAACGTACATGTTGAAGTAAGACCGGTCAGTGACGAGCTAATTGGTGACTACACTAACGATCCCGACTTTAGAGTGCGCTTTCAAAGTGAGCTTAATCGGTTATGGAAAGAAAAAAACCAAACATTAATAAACCTTGAACAAAAATAAATGCATAAAAATATGAGCCTACAGTTACGCTAAAAACACTTAGCTATTCACGGTCAATACAGATTAACTTAGGTAGTGTTTTTTAATGTCACTTTGCTTGGCTCTGTTAATTTTACAGCGGGTATTACCCGCTGTAGTTACTATAAATGACTTGGTTATGCTGCAATGGCGCTTTTTACTCTAGCTAGCACTGTAATTTTAAACCTAACTCCCGCAAGGAAATAAAAATACCATGACCGATACCCACTTACAGAAGTTAATAGCGCCTTGGTTTGAAAAAGTGCCCGACGCTTTTTTTCTAAGCACTATTACTGCCGTCGCCATTGGTATATTTTCATTATTATTTGTGTACTTATTTACTCGTCGCTTAATGTTTCCTGCGATCCAAAAAATTGTTACTAAAATCTCACCTGAACGCATTGGCTTACTTGCACCTATGCTAAACAAGCTCAATAAGCGCATAGCTTGCTTACTTTGCTGTGCATTGTTTCTAGCCACATTTGATAGTGTGTACCCGGTGAATGAGATTGCAGAGGAAATTTTAAAAACCTTAGGCCAAGCGCTGCTCATTATTTATGCGGGCTTTATTTTTAGTAGCATAGTGAGTATTGCGGGCGCTATTTATAATCAATTAGATTTTGCCCGCGAAGTACCCATTCAGGGATTAATTCAGGTTGTTAAATTAATTACCTTTATTGTCAGTGTTATTTTAATTGTTAGTATAGTGCTAGAAAAATCACCTACTTATATTCTCTCGGGTTTTGGTGCTATTGCCGCCGTCACTTTATTAGTATTTAAAGACACCATATTGGGGTTTGTCGCAAGCATTCAAATTGCAGCCAATAGACTCGTTACATATGGCGACTGGATCCAGGTAGATAATTATGGGGCCGACGGAGAAGTAATTGATTTAGGGTTAAACACAGTAAGAGTGCGTAACTGGGATAATACTGTAACGACTATTCCTACTTACATGTTAGTAGCAGGTTCATTTAAAAACTGGCGTAGTATGCAAGAGTCTGCCGGGAGGCGCATGAAGCGCTCGCTTAATATTGATATGAATAGTATTTTTTTAGTTGAAGATGATTTTCGCCAGCAAATAGAAGCGGCTATACCTTTGGCCGACTACATTCGTACGTCTTCACTGCCTGATCCTGTGTCTAATTTAGGTTTGTTTCGCCGTTATGCCGAAGGTTACCTAAAGCAACATAAAAAAATCAATACTTCACTGACCTTGCTAGTACGTGAGTTACAGCCGACAAACCACGGCTTACCGATTGAGTTTTATTGCTTTAGTAGCGATAAACGTTGGATATCGTATGAGCATTTACAAGCCGAAATAATGGATCATTTATTGGCTGTGTTACCTATTTTTGGCCTGCGTCCGTATCAAAGTGTGAGTGGCCAATTTAGCCCACCCACAGCCGTGCCTACAAGCGAAAAACCTAAAATTAAAGTGCCCAATAATACTGAGCCAACCCCGTAGTAATAAAGAGTATTAACAGCCACCAAATAGGTGGCTTTTTTAATCTTAGCCAAGCGAATGCTGCAATAACTAGCGCAATGTGCCAAAAATTGTGCACCGCCGATGTCCAAATAGGTGAATACAGCGCCGCGGCTAAAAAACCCACTACAGAGGCATTAAGTGCGGCAATAACACTGGCAAAGCGAGGCTTGTTGGCTAAGTTTAACCAACTTTTTTGAAACGCAAGTATGAGTAAAAACCCGGGCATAAATATAAGTACAGTGGCTACGATAGCGCCAAATAAAGGTTGTTCGGTACTTAGTTGTGCACCTAAGTAAGTAGCAATGGTAAACATAGGTCCAGGCACAGCTTGCGCGCTTGCATAGGCGCTCAAAAACTGATCGCTGCTTAGTGCAGGTACGCTTGCTTGCAATACAGGTAATACTACATGGCCACCACCAAACACCATGGCACCTGCTTGATAAAAGGGGGCAAACAAAGCTAATTCAGTAGTCAAAGGAATGAAACTGAGTGCTAGCAGCAGTGTAAATAACCCTAAAGCGAGCCAATTTATATTACTTTTTGACTTACTTTGCTGTGCGGGTTCAGGATTTAATTTTAATAATGGCCATATTGCACCCACAGCAGCTGCGGTAATTAAAATAGCTATTTGTGTGCCCAGCAGAGGAAAAAGTATTAAGGCTAACGTGCTTAGTACGGCTAATAGCTTTAGGGCTGCGCTAGTGCAAAAGCTTTTTGCCATACTTAATGTGGCATCGGCGACAATAACCACAGCAAACAGTTTTAACCCAGCAATAATGGCAAAATAAACAGCATCAAACTGATGCGCACTTATAGCCAATAGCAACATAATTAAAAATGATGGTAGGGTAAAACCAATAAAGGCAGCAATGCCACCAAGTACACCCGCGCGCTCTACCCCAATGGCAAAACTAACTTGGCTAGAACCAGGCCCAGGCAAGGCTTGGCTTAAGCTTATAAGCTGTGCATAACGGGTGTTAGTGAGCCAATTTAGGGTATCGACAAAATGGCGCTTAAAATAGCCTAAGTGAGCAGCAGGGCCACCAAAACTCATGCAGCCGAGTAAAAAAAACTGTCTAAAAATAGCAATTAACATTACGCCCCAATCCTCGTTATAAATTATAAAATTATCATCCAGTAGTATGACATATTTATGAACTCAGCTATCGATAGAATTTTTGTTGTTATACAGCATAAAACGCTAATTATAATAGATTCTTCATGGCTTGTTCATTCATATATTTGCATAATAGCGCAAAATACTAAATAGATAGGACATAGCATGACTTTAACTAAATCACTTTTAAGCGTAACGGTAGTTGCTGTATTACTTAGCGGTTGTGAAATGAATAACACAGGTAAAGGAGCGGCAATTGGTGCTGCAGCTGGTGGTGTATTAGGTAAGGCTACTGGTAATCATAAAGATAAGCGTATCTTTATTGGTGCTGCAATTGGTGCATTAGCTGGTGCTGCAGTAGGCGATTACATGGACAAACAAGAAACCGCTTTTCGTGACGAGTTAGCGGGTTCTGGTGTTGAAGTGGTACGTGAAGGCGATAACTTACGTTTAGTTATGCCGTCAAACATTACCTTTGCAACCGATCAGTCGTATATTTCGTCGGGCTTTCACAATACGCTAAGTGCGATTGCTAAAGTGATGAACAAATACGAAAAAACTTATTTAAGCGTAGAAGGGCATACCGATAGCACAGGTAAAGATAGCTATAATATGAGCCTTTCACAGCAACGCGCTCAAAGTGTTAAAAACTATTTAGTTAATCAGCAAATTATGGCTGAACGAATTAGCACTACAGGTTATGGTGAAACACGTCCAATTTCATCAAACGATAGCGCAAATGGCCGTGCACAAAATCGTCGTGTAGAAATTCAAATAGTGCCTAACACGCAATAAGCACATAAAAATCTAGTCTTTATTGAACTGTAGTTCACATAAGCGCTGGTACAACGGGGAGCTTTGCAGTAATTGCTGATGGCTCCCTGTTGCTATTATTTCCCCGTGTTCCATTACCACAATCATATCTGCATGTTTTACCGTTGCCAGACGATGCGCAATGATCAACGTTGTTCGGTTTTGCATTAAGTGCTCAAGTGCGGCTTGTACATGGTGCTCGCTTTGTGCATCGAGTGCGCTGGTGGCTTCATCGAGTAATAGTATTTCAGGGTCTTTTAAAATTGCTCGCGCGAGTACAATGCGTTGCTTTTGACCGCCCGATAGTCTCACTCCTTGTTCCCCTAAAAAGCTGTTATAGCCTTGTGGTAGCTGTTGAATAAACTCATCAGCATGGGCATGTTTAGCCGCCGCATAAACCTGCTCGTCGGTAGCATCTGGATTGCCGTAGCGAATGTTATGCATTACATCTGAGCTAAATAAAATAGGGTTTTGTGCCACCATGCCCATTTTATTACGCAGCGTATTGAGTGATAAATCTTTAATATTTACATCACGAAACTTAATAGCACCGCTGGCTGGATCGTAAAAGCGTTGTAGTAATTCAAATAAGGTGGTTTTCCCTGCACCAGAAGGACCCACAATTGCCACTGTTTGCCCTTGCTGTATGTTTAAACTCACATTATTAAGTGCGCTTACATCGGGACGAGATGGGTAATTAAAGCTAATGCTTTCAAGTGTAATGGCAGAGTGGTTAGTGCTACTTAGGAGCTTTTCGTCTTGTGGGGAAATAGGGTTTTCAATTTCGCTTTTTACAGCGAGTAATTCTAGTAGCCTTGCAGCAGCACCCGCTGCGCGCTGCAGCTCACCATAAACCTCTGCCACAGTTGCAACCGACATGGCCACCATAATAGCGTAAAACACAAAGGCACCTAGCTCACCTCCAGTCATAGTGCCGGCTAGTACATCGCTGCCGCCAACCCATAACATAGCGCTGATGGCACTAAAGGTTAAAAATATAACGGCGGCAATTAAAAACGAGCGTTGTTTTATACGGCTTTTAGCGACGTTAAAGGCTTTTTCGACCTCCAGAGCAAAAGCTTGCTGCTCTCGCTGTTCGTGGCTATAGCTTTGCACTACTTTAATATTTTGAATGATCTCACCGGCGTAAGTACTTATATCGGCAATAGCACTTTGGCTGCTACTGGCTAACTTTCTCACTTTGCGGCCAAATACCATCATGGGCACCAGTACTAAAGGTACACAAGCAACGACCACTAAGGTCAGTTTTAAATTGGTAAACAGCAGCATGGCTAAACCACCCACTAGCATTAATGCACTGCGTAGCGCCATTGAAAAAGAAGAGCCAATAATAGATTGCAGCAAAGTGGTGTCGGTGGTTAACCGCGACATTAACTCACCGCTGCGGTTTTCTTCAAAATAACTTGGGTGCAAAGTAACAATACGGTTAAACACCGCTTTACGAATATCGTTACTGACACGTTCACCAATCCACGACATTAAATAAAAACGACTAAAGGTGCCCACCGCTAATAAACTAATTAAGCCTATAAGTACCAGTACTGCTTGTTGCAACTGTGCTTGAGATCCTGCTATAAAACCATGGTCAATAACAAATTTAACGCCTTGGCCTAATGATAAATTAACCCCCGCCGTCACTAAAAGAGCAATAAGGGCGGCAATAACCATTAGTTTATACGGTTTAATAAACGCAAAAACAGGTAATAAACTACTAAACGCGGCTTTTTCTGCAGCAGGGGCTTGAGACATAGTGGGTTCTTTTTAATGATTGAGCTTTATATATGGCGTCTGTAAACTAAAATTCAATAGTGCTAAAAATAATCAGCAAGGATAAGTGATGACAAATAAAACGGATAATAAACAATGCAAAAAATAGTGGAATTTAAAAAGCGTGGATTTTTTAGCCACGCTATAGATTTAGATGCATTGAATGAGCGTATTTACCAATTAAATCAAGATGGATGGCGAGTTATTAGCGTAACAACAGCAACGGGCTTTCAAGGGCAAATAACGGCTTATGCCTTATTAATAGAAAATAATGAATTATAAAGGGTGATTAATGGTTTTATCTGTTTGGCTAAGTTTAGCGTTAGTTTGCATAATGGGCGCAATGTCGCCTGGTCCTAGCTTGGCTGTGGTATTAAAGCATACCTTAAGCGGTGGGATGAAAAACGGTATGCTTGCGGCATTGAGCCATGGCGTAGGAGTAGGATTGTATGCAGCTGCATCTTTACTCGGTTTAGGTGCCTTAATGGTGCAGTTTCCTAATGTTTATCAATTATTAGTCTATTTAGGAGCAGCATATTTAGCTTACTTGGGAATTAAAATACTGCTGGCTAAACCTAGTAATAATGAGCTACAAGTGCAAAAGAGTGAAGTAAGTGCATTAAAGGCGCTACAAGATGGCTTTGCAATTGCATTTTTAAACCCCAAACTCGCTATCTTCTTTTTAGCCTTATTTTCGCAATTTATTGACCCGCAAAATCTTACTCTCAGCATTGGTATTATTATGTGCTTAACGGTATTTGTAATTGATACCGGCTGGTATTTACTGGTGGCACTGTTAACTGAGGTTTCTAAAAATCGCTTTGGTTTTACTAAACAAAACCCATGGCTAGATAAAGTGTTAGGTGCGGTATTTATTGCTTTAGCTATAAAAGTAGTAGTGAGTGTTTAGCTATTGCTGCTATTTATGGCTATATAAATACCTATAAACAGAGTTAACAATGGTGTTGAGTGAGCGTTAAAAACCGAGCACAACTAGGTGCTCGGTAAAGTTATTAATTAAAAGTGATAAGTGATAGACATCATTGCAGTCGTGAGATTGTCGGTGTCTATAATAGGCGAGTCTTCAATATCAGCATCTAGCTGATGATATTTAACCAAGGCGTTAACATTTAAGTTTTTATTGATTTTGTATGTTGCTAACAAGCCAATATTATAGTTAACCGTAGAGCTAAGCTCGTATGCATCAAAAGTGCTAGATTCGCCCTCAGCCACACCGTAATAATAGTTTGATAACTGGCTACTATTAATTTCAACCCCAACGAAAGGCGCTAACATTAGCTCTTTTGTTAACTTAACTGGGTAGCTGTAGTCGGTTTTAAACTTAGCGCCATCACCGTTGCCCAATATATCATGAGATACACTTGCGCTAACGCGGCCAAAACTGGCAGCGTAACTTACCTTTGTACCAGCGTATAGTGACATTTTACGCTCATTTAATGCTTTAATAGCAACATTATCAGAATCTGTAGAGTCAAAAAATTGTCCAGGCTCAAGAATAACTGACCAATTTAAACCTTCATCACCAAGCAATTTATAATCAAGCATGTACCCTTTAAGGGTTAATCGCTCGCCTGTATAGTTGATCATAGGTAACCCGAGTGTTTTATTATCGGTATCTGCATATGGCGACTCTACAGAAATCACCCCGCCTGCAACCGACCAACGCGACTCAGCATTAGCAGCAGATGCTGTGAAAATTAATGCAGTTACTAACACTCGTAAACTGTTTGTCATGTACGTATTCATAATTACCTTAACTATTTAAGTTATAAATTGATTTATGATCTAAGGTAAATATTGTATAGCTAATAGCCCAAAAATGGTTGTAAGTTAATGTATGAAAGTTTGTATCGATGTAAATGCAATAAAGGATTAGGTAACCTTTGTATAGGTTGAGCTTTTAAATTGCGGGGCCGTCGGGAGAAGGGGAATTGGTGTCGTTACTTGCTTTGGTGAACGCTAGAGAATTACGCAAAGTAATCTTAACTCAAAAAGATAGCCCTCACAGCGCAGCAAGTAACTATAGCTTAAAGCAATCAAGCATAAAGCTATAGCTAATTCGGGTATCACCTACAGCGTAAAAACATTGAGCAAATGCTAGGGTGAAAAAGCACTAAATTTAAAAAACGCTACAAATCTCTTCGGCATTACAAGTAATCACAGTTACGTTTTCGTAGCCAACACGAGTGAGTGCTTCGGCGCCAAGAGTAGCGCGGGCTGCACTGGCGCAGTGTAAATAAATTGGCCGTGTAGCGTCTTTTTCAATTTCCATTAATTTCATTTCGAGTAAACCACGAGGGATATTAATCGAGCCAACAGCGGCTTTATTTGCATGTTCTGCCGGCTCGCGTACATCGATAAGTAACCCTTTATTGCCCTCAAGCTCTTGTTTTGCCTGTTGTGCACCAATACGGCGCTGATTAGGGATAATTGTTTTTAATAAGTCGGGAATGGATGTAAGCATTTGTTATTCCTTAACGCCAAGTCTGCGTAATAGTGTGATCATTGGGCACCAGCAGGTAAAAGCTGATTGCATTAGATTTAGTGCTATAAATACAGTAAACCATATCCAGCGTGGGTCATGAAAGCTTTGTAATAAAACAGAGATAATAATCATGATGCCAGCAATTAAGCGCAGTGCATTATTAAGCTTCATTATAGTCGGTCATTTTAATGAGTATGTATAGCTACTATATTAGGTTTTTATACATTAGCAAGATCTAATGTTAGACATGGCTGTTCTAGCAACCTATACTTACTAACAAATTAAGTATAAGAGCACAGTATGAATATTGACTTTACTGCCATGGCTGCCAACGTAGAAAAAGCAGAGAAATTATTAAAAATCTTAGCCAATAAAAATCGCTTAATGATTTTATGCTCCTTACAAGACACCGAAATGAACGTGTCGCAGTTAAATGAAGCTGTACCTCTTGCACAATCGGCACTCTCTCAGCATTTAGCTGCATTGCGTAAAGCAAATATAGTGGCTACTCGACGCGAAAGCCAAACAATTTATTATCGTGTTATTGATAAAGATGCTGTAACACTGCTGGCAACTTTATATGGGTTGTTTTGTAAGGAATAACACAATGAACGCTATAGATAACGCTGTAAAAAGCAGTTTAAGTGGCCGCGTACCAATTATTATTTTTGTGTTGTCGGTACTGTGTGGGTTATTTGCTTTACAGCAAACGCCGCGTGAGGAAGAGCCACAAATAGTGGTACCTATGCTCGACATTTATGTGTCGGCACCTAATGTAGAAGCCCCTGAAGTTGCTAGGTTAGTCACCGAGCCATTAGAAAAGTTATTGGCGCAACTTAGTGGTGTAAAACATATATATTCAACTACGCAAAGTAGTCGTGCTGTGGTTACTTTGCGCTTTGAGGTAGGGCACGATCGCGAACAAGCCATACTCGATACCTACGCCAAGCTCTATAGCTATCAACATACTATGACTCCTATTATTAAAAGCTGGCAAATACGCCCAGTAGAAGTAAATGATGTGCCTATTGTTATGCTTGGGTTATATAGCAAGGATCCTAAGCTTTATAGTGATTATGAATTAACCCGCTTTGCAAACGAAATAGCCAATAATTTACAACGAATTGAACACACGAGCGAAGTAAAAGTAATTGCGGGGCGTAACCGCGCCATTACCGTTAATTTAAATGCCACCGCTTTGGCTGCACACCAAACCACATTAAGTGATGTTTATTATGCGCTTAGTGTATCTAATCAACTCACCGAGGTAGGTAGCGTGGTAAATGCCCAGCAGCAAATAATTTTGCAAGCGGGCGATGTATTAAGAACTAAAACAGCGATAGAACAACTAGTCGTTAATGTTGTTAATGGTAAAAGTGTTTATTTAACCGATGTAGCCCAGGTTAGTGATGGCCCCGATGAGGCGCAAAGCTATCAATGGCTGGCGCAGTCAAATGAGCAACAGCATTACCCTATGGTAACGCTGAGTATTGCCAAACAAGCAGGCACTAATGCTGTAGCGGTGGCAAGCGATGTACATGCCATGATGGCAGAGCTAAAAACAAGGTTACTACCAGCAGAAATAACGTACTCAGTACTGCGAGATTACGGCCAAACCGCCGACGAAAAAGTAAATAATTTAGCCTCAAGCTTAGTGTTTGCAGTATTTACTGTGGTTATATTTGTGGGCGTATTTTTAGGTTGGCGCCCGGCAATAGTAGTTGGACTTGCTGTACCCATTTGTTATGGCATTACGCTCTCGCTTGATTTTGCCTTTGGTTACACAATTAACCGAGTGACCTTATTTGCGTTAATTTTATCTTTGGGGTTACTGGTTGATGATCCGATCACAGGTATAGATAACATCAGCCGTTTTATAAATAAAAAGGGTGATAAAAAACAGCAAATTGTGAATGCAATGAGTGAAATTCGCACTGCACTATTAATGTCGACCCTAACTATTATGGTGGCATTTATTCCACTGGCTTTTATTACTGGAATGATGGGGCCTTATATGGCGCCAATGGCATTTAACGTACCTGTGAGTGTTATGGTATCAACATTAGTGGCGTTTTTTGTAACCCCATGGCTTGCCATGAAATTACTAAAACCTAATAGTGAAGAGCCCGATCAAGCAAATAACAAAACGAGCCTTTACGAGCGCTTACTAACCCCCTTACTGGCCTCAAAACCACGTGCTAAATGGGTACTGTGGATCACGCTTGCGTTATTTATTATTAGCGCCATGTTACCTGTGATGCGATTAGTACCGCTGAAGTTATTACCGTTTGATAATAAAAATGAACTACAAGTACTTATTGATATGCCAGAGGGCACTAATTTAGAGCAAACAGCTGCTTTTACCCGACAAGTGCAAACGCTCACATGGCAATTAACCGAGGTAAGTGAAATAGCCACTTATGTAGGCCAGCCTTCAAGTATGGACTTTAATGGTATGGTACGCGGTTATTACCGACGAGAAGCACCGAACTTAGCTGAACTAAGAGTGCTACTACTAGATAAAACAGCGCGCGAGCATCAATCTCATGCGGTGGTAATGCGTTTGCGTAAACAGTTAGCACCATTAGTAAATAACGGCATAGTGATTAAAGTAGTTGAAGTGCCGCCAGGGCCGCCGGTGTTAAGTACTTTAGTGGCAGAAGTTTATCGAGATACATTTATTGATAGGCAAACGCATTATTTAGCCGCAGAGCAAGTTGCAACGCGCTTAAAACAAGAACCTCATGTGGTAGAGGTTGATACTTCAATGCTTGCAGCAGCCCCTTTGCAACGTTTTATTACTGATAAAACGAAAGCGGCGCATAGTGCTATATCTACCGAAAATATCACGCAAACACTTAGCATAGCGTCACAAGGGCAAACGGTTGGGCAGCTTTATGTCAGCAACGAAACTCAGCCTGTGCCAATAAAACTGCAGTTATCTTATAGCGACCGCAATCAATTTGCACAATTGCTAGCATTACAACTAAGGGGCGACAGAGACATAGCTAAAAATGCGAGTAAATTTGGCTTAAGTAGTGCGCCGCGGCCTTTAGTTGCGCTTTCTGAGCTTGGAGAGTTTACTCAATTAAATGTAGCGCAAACTATTATGCGCAAAGATCAGCGCGAAGTTATTTATGTTATGGCAGAGCTAAATGGGAGAACTCCCGCAGCAATAATTGCCGATGTAACTGCTGATTTAAATATATCAACAGACGATTTTGTAAAAACGCCTTGGTTAGCGCGGCACTTTTTTAATAATGGTGGCACCGCACCTTGGCAATTACCGCCAGGTACGCAAGTAACATTTAGCGGTGAAGGAGAGTGGCGTATTACCATAGATGTATTTAGAGATATGGGGATTGCCTTTGCATTTGCACTTAGCGCCATTTTTATTATTTTACGCCTACAAACACGCTCAGTAAGCTTGTCGCTTATTATTATGTCGGCAATACCACTCACTGTTATTGGCATTATGCCTGGTTTTTGGTTACTTAATCAGTTTGGTGAGCGCAGTATTGCATCAGCTCCCGAGCCGGTTTTATTTACCGCTACTGCGATGATAGGCATGATTGCCTTGGCGGGTATTGTGGTGCGTAATTCACTTATTTTAGTTGAGTTTATTAATCAAGCACGCGCCCAAGGTATGGCAATAAAAGCAGCGTTAATTGCAGCAGGAACAGTGCGCATGCGCCCCGTACTACTAACCGCAGGCACCACATTATTAGGTAACTTAGTGATTACACTAGATCCGGTATTTAGTGGCTTAGCAATTGCGATTATTTTTGGCATTGTGGCATCAACGTTGTTTTCGTTATTTGTAGTGCCGCTTGTTTATTACTTAGTATTTGCAAACACAGAAACCACTGCGGGAGAAACGCATGCAAGGTAAATCAAAACTAGTTGGCTCGTTACTCGCTTTATTAGTGGTAGTAGGCGCCGTATTGTATATGGCGGGCAGCTTTTCAAATAAGCAAGTTGCTGGTTTAAAAACGACCAACGCTAACAATTACCACGGTAAGCGGGAAACAGTTTTACTACAAAAAATATCCCGTAGTGAATGGGTGCCAGGCAGTATTATTGCGAAACAAAATACCCAAATTTCATCGCGAGTTATGGCGCAAGTTGAGCGTTTAAGTGTACGCGCGGGCGATAAAGTAACCAAAGGTGATTTACTCATTACCTTACAACAAGATGACTTTAAAGCGCAATTAGCACAAAGTGAGGCGCAAATTAATGCTATTCAAGCCGCATTAACCCAAGCTACAAAGCAACTTAAGCGAATTGAAAGTGTGTATGCGCAAGGCTTAGTATCGTTAAGTGAGTTAGATAATGCGAAGGCAAATTTTGATAGTTTATCGGCCAATTTAATTGCCGCTAAGCAGCAGCAAACACAAGCCAAAGTTGCGCTGAGTTACACTCGTATTACAGCGCCTATTTCGGGGGTTGTAGTAGAGCGGTTAGTCGAACCTGGTGATACAGCTACGCCTGGGCAGGCTTTATTGGGATTATATAACCCGCAGCAGCTACAAGTTGAGTTTAATGTGCGAGAAACGCAAGCGGTTAAATTGCAGTTAGGGCAAAGTTTAACCATAAAGTTGCCTGCACTTAATTTAACCTCGCCAGCCACAGTGGCCGAAATAGTTCCGGTTGCCGATAGCGCCTCACGTAGTTTGTTAATTCGCTTAGACTTTGACTCTTCTGTAGGGGTAATGCCCGGCTTGTATGCGCAATTAGAGTTAGTATTACCCGATGAACAAGGAATATTGCTAGATAGTAGCTGGATACATGAGTTTGGCCAATTAACTATGCTGTATGTGATTAATAGTGACAATGAGCAAATAGAACGCCGGTTTGTGCGCTTAGGTGAAATAATTGGCGCAAAGCAGCATGTAGTTACTGGGCTTAACCCCGGCGATATTCTAGCGGTAGATTACTTACCTAACTTAGCGCATACAGCTAGGTAACGCTTAGCTTGTTATTATTGATAGCTTTAGAGAGCCGTATTTACTACGGCTTTTTTGTGTTTCTAAATCGTATTAGCTCATTGGTTAGCCAGCTATTTGCGGTTAACTTAGCACCACTGCTTAAAATTACCGTGTAGGCTTTACCACTCCATGAACTTTTACTAGCGAGATTATTAATGAAGTCGTCGGCTGTTTTTGCATAACGTTTAGCTTTACGGTATTTCATGGCTAAATGCTCGGCGGCTTCTTTGCTAGTATGTTCATCGCCATTGCGGATAAAAGTGGCGTTGCTGTTGCTAATAAAGGTAATTAAATGCTGCACTTCTTGGTCGGGTTCTCGATTGGGTTCTTGATTAGGTAATTGGTTGGGGTGTGCAGCTAGGCTTATTTGGCTAAAAAAGGTGAATAATATGGTCAGTAGCCAAGCAGAATAAATACGAGTTTTTTTCATGTTATACATCATCAACTTTTAAAGTGGCTAAAATAGGGTTGTGATCAGAGCTGTTATATTCGCTTACTAAAGTATCAGAAATAACAACACCACGAGCCCACACTTGATCCAGGGCTAAACCAAATGCTTTTGTACGCTTGTCATCTACGTATATAGCTTCTTTAAGGCCCAGTTTAGTCAGCGCGTCATTAACTAGCTTTTGGCGTGCATCGCTCCATGCGTTTAAATCGCCCGCAAAAAGAATTGGCCCTTTGTGTTGTTGCATTATTTTTATACTGGCTTGTAACTGTTGCGCGTAGGCTTTAGTACCAAATGTAAAGTTAATGCCGTGCACATTAACGCTCAATAAGCGTTGTTGGTTAGCCATTGCATATTCAACAATGTTAGTTGCTTTTGGGCTTCGTAACCATGGCTCTTTATGAATAAAAGTACAATGTACAGTTGCAGGCCAGCGGCTAAGCGTCATTACACCAGATTGTACATTGCCACTTTTATAACCGGGCGAAAAACGCCAAAAAGGTTTAAGGCTAGTAAGGCGTGTATCTACAATAGCCTCTTGTAATAAAACAATATCAGCACTTTCATTAAGGTGAGTTAAATCTTTATATAGGCCTTGGTTTTGTGCCTTATAAATATTCCATGAGAGTAACCTAGCTTGTTGAGGAACAATAAACTTACGGCTGTATGTTTTTTGCCTACTTGCCTGTAGTTGCTGATTACAACGCAGAGGAGTATATGCGGTTTCGGTTATACCTTGCGCTTCATCTGATGGGTTTAGTTGTGCTAGCGCCAAGCTAGAGTTTATAGTTAAAAAAGAGCATGCAGCAATAATGCAACGTATTAGCTTTTTGTGCATTTAATACCTTATTTAAAATTAGCCGTGAGCAATATCAATAGTGTGTACTTTGGGTGGTTTAAGCGTTAAAAGTTCATTTTTTAAGTGGTGTTTAAGTAGGGTAATACTTTGTGCTTGAAGTTTAAAGAGAGTTTTAATCACTGTGTTAATTATGTACTAGGCTTACATCCTTGTAAGCAACTACAATGCTATTGTTACTCGTAACGCAGTGCATCTATAGGGTTGAGCCTGGCGGCTTTAATGGCTGGGGCTAAACCAAACACTATGCCAATTAATGAAGTAAAACCAAACGACAACATTACCGCCCATGCCGGAATATACGCATCTGGCATGCTAGGAACCATAAACGAAATAAGCCCCGCTGCGCCATAACCAATGGCAAGCCCGATCAACCCGCCAAATAGCGATAACACCACAGCCTCAACTAAAAACTGCAACATTATAAAGCCGGGTGTAGCGCCTAGCGCTTTAAGGGTGCCAATCACGCGGGTGCGCTCAGTTACCGACACTAACATAATATTCATTACACCTATGCCACCAACTAATAAGCTAATACCAACAATACCTGCGGTTATGGCAGTGGCACTACCGGTAAATTTATCTACTTGGGCGCGGGCTTTTTCAGCAGTTTCAAATTCAAAGTCATTGTCGTCGCCGTCTTTAAGTTTATGTAACTGGCGCAGTATACGAGTAATTTTTGCTAGTACCTGCTCTTCGTTAGCGTTGTCTTCAAGCCTAAACATAATTTGTACATTACTTTGCGTATTGCCTCCCTCTAACGCACTCATAGTGCTAATGGGAATATTAATATAATCGTCTTGATCAAAGCCCAAAAAGCTACCTTGTTTTTCGGCTACACCAATAATTCTAAACCATTCGCCACCTAGCTTTATGTATTCACCTACCGGATTGCTGGGTAAGTTTAATTTTTCGATAATTGACGGCCCAATAAAAGCTACGCGGCGGCGTTTTTCGTCGTCTTCAGCGCGAATAAAACGGCCTAGATCGGGGTAGGTACGGTATGCTTTTTGATAGTCTTGCTCAGTACCCATAACCCGCGATGAATGACTTTTATTACCATACTCAGCTCCGCCTGAAAAACGCCAAGTAAACATTAGTGCGGTGAGTGTTTCTGCTTCTTTTACTCGTGCTTTTAAGGTTAAAAAATCGTCGTAGCTAAGTTTTGCATTTTTACCAACCATTTCTAGCTCAATACTGGTATACGCCTTAATAGTAGTTACATCGGGCGACATATCAGCGAACTGATCGTTTATTTGCTTGGTAAAGCCTTGCATTACAGCAACCACAGTTACTACTGCGGCCACGCCAATAATAATACCTAAACAGGTGAGGGCAGAGCGCATAGCATTTGCTTTAATTGCCGAAAATGCGGCTTTAGTGCCTTCCATAGTGGCCAGTGCAAGTTTAAACATGCTGCCTTGCTCCTTGGTTTTTAGTTACGTCACTCACTACTTTACCATCCACTAAGCGAATTACCCGCTGACAGTGGTCGGCAATTTCTTGCTCATGTGTAACCAAAATAATGGTATGCCCTTCGTTATGCAGCTCATCAAATAAGGCCATAATTTCGCGGGTGGTTTTACTGTCTAAGTTACCGGTTGGCTCATCACCTAATAATATATGCGGTTTAGTGACTAAAGCACGAGCAATAGCAACTCGTTGACGTTGCCCGCCCGACAGCTGGCTTGATAAGTGATTTACTTTGTCGGCTAAGCCCACGCGCTTTAGCGCCTCAAGGGCTTGCTGTTTGCGTTGTTTGCTAGGGGTAAAGCGGTAAACTAAAGGCTGCATTACATTTTCTAGCGCCGATGCGCGTGGTAATAAGTTAAAGCTTTGAAATATAAATCCGACGCTTTCGTTGCGTTGGTGCGCAAGCTCGGTTTCGGTCATACTTTTTACTAACTTATCTTTTAAATAATACTCGCCGCTGGTGGGGGTATCTAAGCAGCCTAACAAATTCATTAGGGTAGACTTGCCAGATCCTGAGGGGCCAATAATGGCCACATATTCATTGGGCATAATGCTAATGTTTACATCATCAAGTGCTTTAAATATCTCAGCGCCCATTTTGTATTGTTTATTAATATGCTCAAGCTTGATCACCGCAGTCATTAGTTGTTTTCCTTCGCAGCGGCTTTTACTTTTACTGTGTCGCCTTCTTTTAAAGTACTAATAGGGCGAGCCGGGCCAATAACTATTTTGTCACCTTCATTGAGCCCCTCGGTAATTGCTTGTTCAATATCTGACGATATACCAACAGTTACGGTTACTTTACTAACGCTGTTGTCGTTATTTAGGCGCCAAACAAAGGTGCTGTCGTCTTGTTTTTGAATTGCTTCTATTGGTAACTTTAAACCATTTTCGGCAATGCTGGTGGCAATTTCTGCTCTACAGCTCATTCCGGCATATAGTTGACGATCGGTAGCATCGAGTAATACTTTTACCTTAAATGATAACCCTTGTGAGCCAGGCTGATTTTTAGCCGAGGTACCAATGTTTATTACTGTGCCAGTAAAAGGATTATTAGGATAAGCAGCGGCATAAATATTTGCTTTTTGGTGGAGTTTAATACTGGCTATGTCGGTTTCATCAACCCGCAACTCAGCTAAAATAGCACTGGGGTCAGCAACCAGCATTAAATCAGAGCCTATTATATTGGTCGTTCCGGCAATAACCGTTTCGCCTTCTTTAATATTAACCGAAGCCAATAGGCCACTCATAGGCGCTTTAAAAACACTTTTATTTAACCGATCTTGGGCAATTTGCAACGACGCATGAGCTTGGTTAAACGACTCTTTACGAGATTCAATATCTATTTTAGCTAAGTCGCGGGCACTTGCTAGATTTTCATAGGCCTCTTCGTTGCCCAAACCGACATCGTAAAGCTCTTTTTGTCTTTTTAGTTGGCGCTCAAAGTTAACTAAGCGAATTTGGCTATGTTTAATTTCTATTTCGGTGGCACGTAGTAGCGCTTTATTACGGGTTACTTCAGATTCAAATGCAGTGGTATCAAGGCGCATTAAAATATCGCCTTGTTTTACACTTTGGCCTTCTTCGACAAATACTTTATCTACTCGGCCGGTAACTTCAGAGCGCAGCTGAACTTGAGTATTAAATACTAAGTTACCAGACGCCATTATTGAGTCGGCAATATTGCCTAGTTCAACATGGGCGATATTTACCTCGGGCTGTTTTTTATCACCAGAAATTTGTTTTGATACAATTAACGCTATAAAAGCGGCAATAGCGAGTGTGATGATAATGGCTTTTTTCATTTTATCGGTCCGTGAGTGAAAATGTGCAGAGGCTAACTTGCCTCTGCATAATAATTAAAGTGCGGCTATAATCGCCCAAACACTAAAAATAATAATACTTGGTAAGGCTGCAAACAGCAGTGCTTTATTAGTTGAGAAATTAGTCCAGCATTTTAGCCCAACCATGCCCAGCGCAATGCTCCAAATAGTGAACAGGTTAATTGATTCTAGTAAGGTATAAAAAGTATGTGTGGCATCAAGCCCAACAATGAGCTGATTGATAGAAGCGTAACTAAACACCGCTTGTTGCGAAATTTGATCTGTGTTGGCCATTAATACTAAGGCGATAGTGCCAAGGCTTGAAATAACCGTAGGCATCATTGTCCATAATGAAAAGCCATACCAAGCACCGTAACTATGTTGTGAGTTAGGATCGAGTTTAGCTATCAGCATATAATAAAGTGCAACTAAAGCATTCATTATTACTATGCCAATAATACCGCCGATCATGCCAAACCACATTTGGTTTGGGGCATTTTGTTCAATCGCTTGACGAATCATTTTTTGCTCGCCAATAGTGGCATCAACACTTGAAACGGCTACTTGCTCATTAATTAAAAACTGTATATCAACACTATTATAAAAAACAAACATACTCGCGGCGGTGGCAACTGCTATACAAATAAGGGCCAACCATGACCAGCCTTTTGCTTGCTCTAACCCATTAAACGCTTTACTTGGGCTGATATAAATATCGATTAGTGCGCTTAGCGCGTTAGGTGACTTCATTATTATTCCTTAATAACCTAATTTGGGGGAATTACTGGCTATAGCATAAGGCAAAATGAGGATAAGGTGATTATTTTATTGTAACGGTTTGTTAACGTAGTTTGTTTAGTGGCCAGGTTATTTATGCTGCTAAAACTAAAAAAGAGCCTTTCGGCTCTTGGGTTGCAGCAATTACAGTGTAATTTTTAAAGTGTAAAGTCTACTGAATAAGCAACATAGGCTTTTACGTCAGAGCCATCTATATCGGTATCAGATAAACCAAAAGTGAAACCATCTTTAGATACTGCTATGCCATAATCAATAATATTGTCATCACCTATAAAATCACCAGAGTAGTGGCCTAAATGAAATGCTATTTCGGTGCCGTTATTGCCAACAGCAAAAGCATAATCTGCCGTTAGGTAAAGTGAGTCAGCAAAGTCTGTACCGTCACCACTTGCTGCAGAGGTTGCTAATACAGCAGCACCAAAGGTGAAGCCTTTTACACTTATACTGCCGTAAATCTCAGAAAAGTCAGCATCAGCCGTGGAAGCTGCATCTGGGTATGCATAATAAATGTAACCAACATCGTAGCTCACGCTTTCATTAATAGCGCCACCAAAGCCTGCATACAAGTCTAATTCATAGGTCATCTCATCGGCCCAAGAGGCATTTGATGCCCAAGCACCGGCATAAAAACCAGACTCGTTGGTGTAGTCAATGCCGCCTGAAATGGCAGCATCACCACTGGTTTGTTCTTGTCCGCGCCATAAATAGTTTGATGTTGCTGCCGCATTAGCGGTTACTTCAGCATAGGCTGCTGTTGATGCGACACTAACTAAAGAGAGTGCTGTTATTGTTATGACTTTTTGTAGTTTTAGCATGTTTTAGTTCCTGTTATATGATTGCATGCCAAAGCTTTAAGGCTTATAGCTTGGCAGCATTTTATTATTTAACAGAAAAGAAGATTGCACGGGGTATGCCAGCTTCACTTTATTGCAGTGAATATGGTTTTAGGTGTTTTAAAACAATAGCTTACAATTAGTAGGGGGAGAGGTGCAGAGATAAGATTTTAAGGGGTTTTACATTTGTGGTGCATAAATTAACCTAGCTGCACCAAATCGGCGCTGCTAGGTTAGTTATTAATAATTAACCAAAAATAGTACGCATTAAGCTAATTGTTTCGTTAACTCCACGACCTTTTTGTACTTCATTAATAATAGAATCACGTTTGCTACGAATATGCTCAGGAATATCGTCAGCTGCAAGTGCGCGGTCTACTAAAATTTCTGCAGATTCTTTACCTCTACGCTTAGTTTTACCTGTACCTGAAGTACTGCGCTTTGGCTTGCTTAGCAGCTTGATGTAATTAGAGCTATCGGCTGTTGTGGTGTCTGCATAGTAAAAAAAGCACGGAATAAGCGCTTTAATGCTTACCAGCTGCTCTTCTAATTCGTTGTCTGCTTTAGCCATTTTAAACCAAGACAGAGTTTGAATTTTCTGTACTATGTCTTGCCAGTAACGCTCAAAGTCAGTGTTTTTTAGCTTGCTAACACCCAGTGCGCCACATAAAGCATCTAATCTATTATTGCTAATAGGAGTAAATACGTCAGGACGACGCATCGCTAATAAGCGAGTCGCTGGAGCGAGCGTTGGCTTTTCGTTACCATCGCTAAAAGCTTTTAAGTAAGCAGCAACAAATTGCTGGTACTCATAATGAGTAATATTACCTTCCAACGGAATATTGCTAAGTGCATCATCAAACGCATCAGGCATATCAGCCAGTAGTTGATGAAACGCTTTAGCGCTTTTAGTTGATGCAAACCATTCAACATCAAAGTTGTAAGTGCTTGGATCAAGCGATGCCATGTGCTTACCACTAAACGCAAGTAAGTCTTCTGGAATCATATCTTTAAGTGATTGCGGGCGAATGCTTGCAATGTAGCTTGTTAAGCGAAGCTGCTCATCAAGTGCAATAAGATCTTTGTGCTGCTCAATAAATGTAGTTACTACAGGCCAAGGCGCTACACGTAACGTTTTAACTTGTAAAAAGCTAATAGCAGAAATAAGTTGGTCGTGCAGTTTTTTTAGTACTGGTAACTGTTGCGGCTCTAGCAAGTCGTAATTCATACGATCTTTGCTTGCGTTAAGCAGTTCATAGCACCAAAGTAAAAAATCATCTGGGTGGTTTTCTACTTTCACGGCCATTAGATTTAGGCTGAGTTCTGAGGATTGCTTCAGAATGTTTTGGTATATTTGGTTTTCTTGCTCGCCTAGCGACATTTGTGACGGTGAAATTAGCAGTTTTTTCATGCCTTGTAGAACCTCGAGTTAGATGCATTTTTTAGCTGGTCTATTTTAGCGCAAATCTTGCAATAACAACAGGGGCATATACAAGCCTTAAGAATACAACAGTTAAAGTGCTCATAATTATTAATTTATTAAAACAATAAAATAGTTAACTTAAGTGACGAAAACTCAATTAGTTTAGATTGTTTGAAAATCATACGACAGTGTGTTTTTCATGTCTTACTTGTTGAAAAGTAATGATTTGTTGTTTTTTATAAAGCGATCATGTGTTGTTTGTTAATATTTAAATAGTGTTGATATTATTAGCGCGTAGATTCATCATTAAAAAATAAATTAGTTGAAAGTTATTTTTTTTAGTACTGACAATGATTTTAGTGATAACTCTCGCTATGATATGAGTATTATTTGCACATTTGAAAGGACGATCATGAAAACCTTATTTAAAATTATAGGTGTAATACTGCTGTTATGTATTGCACTTATCGTTGCAGCACCCTTTTTAATTCCTACTGATGCTATTTTTAATAAAGTCTCTGAGCAGGTAGAACAAACCACAGGACGTACATTAACTATTAAAGGCGATAAAACGCTGAGTGTATTTCCTGCATTAAAATTAGAACTTAATGATGTACATTTTGCCAACATGAAATCGGGCTCTCGCGCCGATATGGCAAGTATGCAGCAGCTTGCAGTACACATCCCTTGGCTATCGCTATTAGATGGTGAATTTAAACTCGATAAGTTTGTTATTAACGAGCCTGATATTTTATTAGAGACCGATAAAAACGGTAAAGCTAACTGGCAGCTATTTGATGCGGTAGCTGAGCAGCCTAAAGAGCAAACAGGATCTGCGGAAGCTATAAAATTACCTGAGAACTTTGACATTGAGCTAGGGGAGGTTGCCATTTATGGTGGTACCTTTACTTATTTAGATGGTAAAACCGGGGTTAAACAGCAAATAAGTGATTTAGAGCTGGCTATTTTACTTCCATCACTGCGTAAAACATTAGAAGTAAAAGGCGCAATAACTTACATGCAAGAGCGCTTTGAGCTTGATGTAAAACTAGATACGCCAGCAAAAGCGATCGAAGGCACTACTTTTAATATTCAGCAGAGTTTAGATTCACGTTTAGTTGATTTAACCTTTGAGGGAACTATTGCTAAACAAGGCCAAGATATAAAAGGTCAGTTAGCGCTAAGTGGAGACTCGGTAAAAAATATAGCCAAATGGCAAGGTGTAGAGTTAAACGCCAAAGAGAACGCCTTTAATGCTTTTAGTGTAAATGGCAAAATGCATTTAGCGGGTGAGCAATTTAAGCTTGAAGAGCTTATTGCCACATTAGATGCACTGCAAATAAAAGGTAAAAGTGAGCTTAATTTAGGTAAACGACTTGCTGTAATGGCAAACATTGACTTAGGTATGCTTGACTTAAACCCATACTTACCAGAAGCCGTAGCTAAAAAAGAGCAGCCAACTACAGACGAAACTAAACCAGCAGAGCCTATTGTATGGGACGACACTAAAATAGACTTAAGTGCCTTAAATACGCTTGATGCTAATGTAGTAATACGCTCAAGCGGTTTAAAAGCTAACGATATTAAACTCGGTGCAAACCAATTTACAGTAGCGTTAAAAAATAGTGTCGCTAAATTAAGCTTAGATAACTTTGCAGCCTATGAGGGAACAGGGAAAGGGGCAATTAATATTAATGCCCAGCAAATACCTTATAAAATAACCACTAATTTTGATTTGGCAGGTATTGATGCACAACCGTTATTAACCGATGCCGCAGGATTTGATAAATTAATGGGTAATGGCTCATTAAATTGGAACTTAACCACAAATGGGCAAAGCCAAAAAGAGTTTGTTAACGCACTCAATGGTGAGTTAGGGTTTGAGTTTGCTAATGGCGCAGTACAAGGCGCAAATATAGCTGAAATGATTCGCAAAGGTAAAGAGTTGCTTAAAGGTAATGTAGGGGCTGTATCAGAAGGACTAGATACTGGCTTTGATAAGTCACAGCAAACCGACTTCTCAGCATTAACGGGTAGCTTTAAGTTTACTAATGGGGTGGGCCATAATAACGACCTGTCGTTAATCAGCCCACTGATCCGTATTTCAGGCGAAGGTGATGTGGATTTACCTAATACTATTATTAATTACCGACTAGTAACCGGTATAGTCGGTTCTATTGAGGGGCAGGGTACAACCGATGATAGTACCGGCTTTAAAATACCACTGCGTATTAAAGGGCCATTCCATGATGTAGGCATTAAGCTTGATTTTGGTAATGCGCTTAAAGAAGAAGCAAAAGAAAAGCTCAAAGAAAAAGCAAAAGACAAACTTAAAGATAAATTGAAAGGTTTGTTTGGCTAAAACCCTGATAAATAATCTACAAGGCACTAAGATAGTGCCTTGTTTGTTTTGTAACCATATGTAAAATAGCTAGATAGCCGTAATTACTCAATATTAATTAGCTTTCCCTCATAATTAATTAAAAAATAACCTACCGCTCCCCCCGTAATGCTGGTACAATTGCCCGCCCTTAAGAGACAACTAGCTTGTTTTTTGAGTGGATTTCAATCGAAATGTCTTGATTTTAAACGAATTTAAGACAAGTTGTAATTACTACACCGGAGGTCATTAACATGATCCAAATGCAAACTCAGCTGGAAGTTGCTGATAACAGCGGCGCTCGCAAAGTGCAGTGTATAAAAGTCCTTGGTGGTTCTCACCGTCGCTATGCAGCGATTGGCGACATCATTAAAGTTTCTGTAAAAGAAGCTATTCCTCGCGGTAAAGTGAAGAAAGGTGATGTTAAAAACGCGGTAGTTGTGCGCACCAAAAAAGGCGTTCGTCGTCCAGACGGTTCTTTGATCCGTTTCGATAGCAATGCAGCTGTTATCTTAAATGATAACTTGCAGCCTATTGGTACTCGTATCTTCGGCCCTGTGACTCGTGAACTTCGTAATGATAAGTTCATGAAAATCGTTTCACTAGCCCCAGAAGTACTGTAAGGAGTCTATCATGGCAGCAAAAATCCGTCGTGATGACGAAGTAATCGTTCTAGCAGGTAAAGACAAAGGTAAGCGCGGAAAAGTGCTTTCAGTTGTTACTGAATCTGGAAGATTATTTGTCGAAGGCATAAACTTGATCAAAAAGCACCAAAAGCCGGTTCCACAATTGAACCAGCCTGGCGGTATTGTTGAGAAAGAAGCGTCTATCGACGTATCAAACGTTGCGATCTACAACTCGGAAACGAGTAAAGCAGATCGTGTAGGTTTCAAGATTGAAGATGGTAAGAAATTACGTATCTTTAAATCTACTGGTAAAACTATTTAATAGTTGGAGTAGAATGATGGCGAAACTGCATGAAGTATATAAAGACAAAGTAGTAGCTGAACTTCAAGAGAAGTTTGGTTTCAGCTCTGTCATGCAAGTCCCTCTGATCGAAAAGATCACATTGAATATGGGCGTGGGCGAAGCCCTAGCTGACAAGAAAATTCTAGATAACGCTGTTGCGGATCTAGCTGCAATCTCTGGTCAGAAACCTCTAATCACTAAAGCACGCAAATCTGTTGCTGGCTTCAAAGTGCGTGAAGGTTACCCGATAGGTTGTAAAGTAACCCTACGTGGCGAACGTATGTGGGACTTTTTTGAGCGTTTGGTATCAATCGCTATCCCACGTATTCGCGACTTCCGTGGCGTAAGTGCTAAGTCTTTTGATGGACGTGGTAACTACAGCATGGGCGTACGTGAACAAATCATCTTCCCAGAAATCGATTACGATAAAGTAGACCGTGTACGCGGTATGGATATTACTATCACTACTTCTGCGAAATCTGATGAGGAAGGCCGTGCGTTGTTAGAAGCGTTTAACTTCCCATTCAAGAAATAAGGGTAGGGTTATGGCAAAGAATTCTATGAAAGCGCGCGAAGCAAAGCGCACAAAACTAGTTGCTCAGTTCGCTGAAAAGCGCACAGCACTAAAAGCTATCATCAGTGATGTTAATACATCTGAAGATGATCGTTGGGACGCGGTACTTAAGCTACAAGCTTTACCACGTGATTCTAGCCCTGTACGTCAGCGTAATCGTTGTAACATTACGGGCCGCCCACATGGTTTCCTTCGCAAATTCGGCATGAGCCGTATTAAAGTTCGCGAAGCAGCTATGCGCGGTGAAATTCCTGGCCTTAAAAAAGCTAGCTGGTAAAAGAATCACGGGAGTAAGACTATGAGCTTGCAAGATCCTATCGCGGATTTGTTTACACGAATCCGTAACGGTCAGTCAGCGAAGAAAGTATCTGTAACGATGCCTAATTCAAAACTGAAAGTAGCAGTAGCTAAAGTATTAAAAAATGAAGGTTACATCGCTGATTTCGCAATCAATGGCGACGTAAAACCTGAGCTTTCTATCGAATTGAAGTACTTCGAAGGCAAAGCTGTTATTGAAAATATCCAGCGTGTTAGCCGCCCTGGTTTACGTATCTATAAGAGACGTGACGAATTACCAAAGGTAATGGGTGGTCTAGGTATCGCTATCGTATCAACTTCTAAAGGCCTAATGACAGACCGCGCAGCACGTAGTGCAGGCGTTGGTGGTGAAATCATTGGTTTTGTAGCTTAATCGGAGGGGAACTATGTCTCGCATAGCAAAGGCACCAATTAGTGTTCCTGCCGGTGTAGAAGTTACATTAAAAGGCCAGGAAATCACAGTTAAAGGCAAAAACGGTGAATTAACTCGTACTATCAACAACGCTGTTGAAGTAAAAGTTGAAGAAAACGTTATTACAACTTTACCTCGTGAAGGCGTAACAGATGCATGGGCTCAAGCAGGTACTGCTCGCGCTCTAATCAACAATATGATTGTTGGTACGCATGAAGGTTACGAGAAGAAACTTCAGTTAGTAGGCGTTGGTTACCGTGCAGCAGCTAAGGGTAAAACATTAGATTTAACTCTTGGTTTCTCGCACCCAGTTCATTTCGCAGTTCCTGAAGGAATTACGATTGAAACTCCAAGCCAAACAGAAGTTCTAGTTAAGGGCGTAGATAAGCAGTTAGTTGGTCAAACAGCTGCTAACATTCGTGCATACCGTAAACCTGAGCCATATAAAGGCAAGGGTGTTCGTTATTCAGATGAGAATGTGCGCCGTAAAGAGGCTAAGAAGAAGTAAGGTAAGACGATGGATAAAAAAACAGCTCGTCTACGTCGTGCTAAACGCACTCGTAGAAATTATATTGAACAAGGCACAACGCGTCTTGTTATCCACCGCACGCCACGTCACATATACGCTCAAGTAGTTACTGCTGAGGGTACTGTACTGGCTGCTGCTTCTACTGTTGAAAAAGCTATTTGCGAAACAGTTAAAGGCACCGGCAACGTTGCAGCTGCGCAAGCAGTTGGTAAAGCGGTTGCTGAACGTGCGGCTGACAAAGGCATCGAAAAGATTGCTTTTGATCGTAGTGGCTTTAAATATCACGGCCGTGTGAAGGCGCTAGCTGATGCTGCGCGTGAAGCCGGTTTGCAATTCTAGGAGTAGACAATGGCTAACGTAGAAGCAAAGCAACAACAGCCTGATCTAGCTGAAAAGCTAATCGCGGTGAACCGTGTGTCTAAAGTAGTTAAAGGTGGTCGTATCTTTAGCTTTACAGCACTAACAGTAGTTGGTGATGGCGCAGGTAAAGTAGGTTTTGGTTATGGTAAAGCACGTGAAGTTCCAGCTGCTATTCAAAAAGCAATGGAAAAAGCACGTCGCAATATGATCAATGTAGACCTAAATGGCAACACATTACAGCATCCTGTTAAAGGACGTCATGCTGGCTCACAAGTGTTTATGAAACCAGCCTCTGAAGGTACTGGTATCATCGCTGGTGGTGCAATGCGTGCGGTACTAGAAGTGACTGGTGTGCAGAACGTACTTTCTAAATGTTACGGTTCTACTAACCCAATCAACGTAGTGCGTGCAACAATCTCTGCTCTTGAGAATATGAATTCTCCTCAGTCGATTGCTGCTAAACGTGGTCTTCGCATAGACGAGATACTGGGGTAACCATGGCAAATCAAACTGTAAAAGTAACACAAGTAAAAAGCTCTATCGGTCGTTTACCGAAACATAAAGCTACATTACGCGGTCTTGGTTTACGTCGTATCAACCACACTGTTGAGTTAGAAGACACAGCATGTGTACGTGGTATGATAAACCAGGTTTCTTACATGGTTAAGGTAGAGGGTTAATTTCATGCATTTGAATACACTTTCACCTGCTGCAGGTTCAAAAACTGCTCCAAAACGTGTTGGTCGTGGTATCGGTTCTGGTCTTGGTAAGACTGGTGGCCGTGGTCACAAAGGTCAAAAATCACGTTCTGGCGGTAAAGTACGCGTTGGTTTCGAAGGCGGTCAAATGCCTATGCAACGTCGTCTACCTAAGTTCGGTTTCACTTCTCGCAAATCATTAGTATCTGCAGAAATAAACCTATACGAAATCGCTAAAGTAGAAGGCGATGTGGTAGACCTAAGCGCGTTACAAGCAGCTGGTCTAGTTAAAAAGAACGTTTTGTTCGTTAAAGTTGTTAAATCTGGCGAAGTTTCACGCGCTGTTACCGTTAAGGGCCTTAGAGCCACTAAAGGTGCACGCGAAGCTATCGAAGCTGCCGGAGGCAAGGTAGAAGACTAAGGAAGTACTAATGGCTAAACCAGGTCAAGATATGCAAAGTGCACAAGGTGGACTTTCGGAATTGAAGCGCCGATTACTCTTCGTATTAGGTGCTATCATTATATACCGTCTAGGTTCATTTGTGCCGATCCCTGGGATTGACGCCGCTGTACTTGCCGATTTCTTCGAGCAACAAAAGGGCACCATTGTTGAGATGTTCAACATGTTTAGCGGTGGTGCGCTTGAGCGAGCTTCAGTGTTAGCACTGGGTATTATGCCGTATATCTCGGCTTCGATTATTACGCAACTATTAACGCATATGTATCCTCCGTTTATAGAGCTTAAGAAAGAAGGTGAGCAAGGGCGTAAAAAAATTAGCCAGTACACACGCTATGGCACGCTTGTGCTTGCTACTATCCAATCAATCGGTATTGCCACAAGCTTACCGGGCATGATGGAAGGGTTAGTTGTTAACCCTGGTATGGGTTTCTATTTCACCGCAGTGGTGAGTTTAGTGACTGGTACTATGTTCCTTATGTGGTTGGGCGAACAAATAACAGAACGTGGTATTGGTAACGGTATCTCTGTTTTAATATTTGTTGGTATTGTAGCTAACCTGCCGTCTGCTATTGGTTCGACAGCTGAAATGGCGCGCCAAGGTGATTTGAATGTTTTTGTACTGTTGATGGTTGCGGTAATCGTATTCGCTGTTACTTATCTTGTAGTGTTTTTTGAACGTGGCCAACGACGTATTGTTGTTAACTACGCTAAACGCCAACAAGGTCGTCAAGTATTTGCTGCCCAAAGCACGCATTTACCACTAAAAGTAAATATGGCGGGTGTTATTCCACCAATTTTCGCTAGCAGTATAATTCTGTTCCCTGGTACAATTGCCAGCTGGTTCGGCCAGGGTGAAGGTCCGGTCGCTGATGTGTTACAAGCTATAGCTACAACGTTGACCCCAGGTCAGCCATTGTATGCAATGGTTTTAGCAGCAGCTATCATCTTCTTCTGCTTTTTCTACACAGCGTTGGTGTTTAACCCACGTGAAACAGCAGATAACCTGAAGAAATCTGGCGCATTTATCCCAGGTATTCGTCCAGGTGAGCAGACATCTAAATACATTGATAAAGTGATGACACGCCTGACATTGGCAGGTGCTTTGTATATAACCTTTATCTGTCTGGTGCCTGAATTCATGACAATGGCATGGCAAACGCCATTCTACTTCGGCGGTACATCAATTTTGATTATCGTAGTTGTTATCATGGACTTTATGGCACAAGTACAGACTCACCTGATGTCTCATCAGTATGATTCTGTGCTGAAAAAAGCGAACCTTAAAGGCTATGGTCGATAAGGTCAGTTTACGGAGTTGAGCAATGAAAGTACGTGCTTCCGTTAAGAAAATATGCCGTAACTGTAAAGTTATTAAACGTGCTGGTGTAGTACGCGTAATTTGCAGTGAGCCTAAGCATAAGCAAAGGCAAGGTTAAGTAAACAGCGTGCAGGCTGAGTTTTCTCGGCCTGTGTTTTTAGTAGTGATTTGGTCTTCGTTTGAGTATCCTTACGGGCTCTTCAAACAGATGATTACCAAATTCGAATATAGGAGATGTGTTAGTGGCCCGTATTGCTGGCATTAACGTCCCTGATCATAAACATGCAGTTATTGGTTTAACAGCTATTTATGGCATAGGTAAGACTCGCTCTAAGGCTATCTTAGCAGCGACTGGTATCGCCGAGACCACAAAAATCGGTGAACTTTCAGACGAAACTCTTGACGTATTGCGTGATGCAGTTGGCAAGTACACCGTTGAAGGTGATCTTCGTCGTGAAGTTACTTTAAATATCAAGCGCCTAATGGACCTTGGTTGTTATCGTGGCCTACGTCACCGTCGCTCTTTACCACTACGTGGTCAAAGAACTAAGACTAACGCGCGTACCCGTAAGGGTCCTCGTAAGCCTATTAAGCGATAAGGGGATAGTATTATGGCTAAGACACCAATTCGTCGTAAAAAGGTTAAAAAACAAGTTGCTGATGGTATGGCTCATGTTCATGCTTCTTTCAACAACACTATTGTAACGATTACCGATCGTCAAGGTAATGCACTATCATGGGCTACTGCCGGTGGTTCAGGTTTCCGTGGTTCACGTAAATCTACTCCATTTGCTGCTCAGGTTGCTGCAGAGCGTGCAGGTACTGCTGCTCAAGAATACGGTTTAAAAAATCTAGAAGTTTTCATCAAAGGTCCAGGTCCAGGTCGTGAATCTGCTGTACGTGCTTTGAATGCTGCTGGCTACCGTATTACCAACATTACTGACGTGACGCCAATACCACATAATGGTTGTCGTCCACCGAAGAAACGTCGCGTTTAACAATAGGTTAGGAGAAATAACATGGCAAGATATTTGGGCCCTAAGCTCAAGCTGAGTCGTCGTGAAGGCACTGACCTGTTCCTTAAGAGCGGCGTAAGAGCTATCGACTCTAAGTGTAAACTTGAGACTGCACCTGGTCAGCATGGCGCTCGTAAAGGTCGCTTATCTGATTACGGTTTACAATTACGTGAAAAGCAAAAAGTACGTCGTATCTACGGTGTATTAGAAAAGCAATTCCGTAACTACTACAAAGAAGCTGCTCGCCTTAAAGGTAATACAGGTGAAAACTTGTTACAGCTATTAGAGCAACGTTTAGACAATGTTGTATATCGCATGGGTTTTGCTAGCACACGTGCAGAAGCACGTCAGTTAGTAAGCCATAAAGCGATTTTAGTTAATGGTCGTGTTGTGAATGTTCCTTCATACGTAATTGCTCCAGAAGATACTGTTGTAATCCGTGAGAAGTCTAAAACACAAGCACGTATCATCGCTGCTCTAGAGTTGGCTGAGCAACGTGAAAAGCCGACTTGGGTTGAAGTTGACGGTAAGAAATTGGAAGGCAGCTTTAAGCGTCTACCTGAGCGTTCAGATCTGTCTGCGGACATTAATGAACAACTAATCGTCGAACTTTACTCTAAGTAAAGTTAAGAGTTAAGAGAGGATAAAATGCAGGGTTCTGTTACAGAATTTCTAAAACCAAGGTTAGTCGATATCGACGCTATCAACCCAACACGTTCTAAAATAGTTTTAGAACCACTTGAGCGTGGCTTCGGTCACACTTTGGGTAATGCCTTACGCCGTATACTGCTTTCATCTATGCCTGGATGTGCAGTAACTGAAGTTGAAATCGACGGTGTATTGCATGAGTACAGCGCGAAAGAAGGCGTTCAAGAAGACATCATTGAAATACTATTAAACCTAAAAGGTTTAGCAGTAACGTTAGAAGGCAAAGATGAAGTTTTTCTGACCCTGGCTAAATCTGGTGTAGGCCCTGTGACTGCGTCAGATATTCAGCACGATGGCGATGTAACAATTGCTAACCCAGATCATGTTATTTGTAATTTAACAACAAATAACAGCGAGATCAGCATGCGTATTCGTGTTGAACGTGGTCGTGGTTATGTGCCGGCATCTAGTCGTTTATCCTCTGATGACGATGAGCGTCCAATTGGTAGATTGTTGCTTGATGCATCATTTAGCCCAGTTGAACGTATTGCGTACTCGGTTGAATCAGCTCGAGTTGAGCAACGTACAGATTTAGACAAGTTAATCATTGATATGGAAACAAACGGCACTTTAGATCCAGAAGAAGCGATCCGCCGTGCGTCTACTATCTTAGCTGAGCAATTAGATGCATTCGTAGATTTACGTGATGTAACTGAGCCAGAAGAGAAAGAAGAGAAGCCAGAATTCGATCCTATTCTACTTCGTCCAGTTGATGATCTTGAACTAACAGTACGCTCAGCAAATTGTTTGAAAGCCGAGCAAATTCAATATATCGGTGATTTAGTTCAGCGCACTGAAGTTGAGCTTCTTAAAACGCCTAATTTAGGTAAGAAGTCTCTAACTGAAATTAAAGACGTGCTAGCTTCACGTGGACTTTCTCTAGGCATGCGCCTAGAAAATTGGCCACCTGCAAGTTTAGCTGAATAATCTAAATCACTATATTAGTTTAGTTAGAAGGATAGGGTCATGCGCCATCGTAAGAGTGGTCGTCAATTAAACCGTAACAGTAGCCATCGTAAAGCGATGTTTAGCAATATGGCAGGTTCTTTGGTGAAACATGAAATCATCAAAACTACTTTGCCTAAAGCGAAAGAGTTACGTCGTGTAATTGAACCTTTAATCACACTGGCTAAGACTGACAGTGTAGCAAATCGCCGTTTAGCGTTTGCTCGCACGCGTGATAATGAAGTTGTTGGTAAGTTATTCAGTGAAATCGGTCCACGTAACGCGGATCGTCCAGGTGGTTACACTCGTATTCTTAAGTGTGGCTTCCGTACTGGTGATAATGCACCAATGGCTTATATTGAACTAGTTGGTCGCCCAGCGACTAGCGAAGCAGTTCAAGAAGACGCACAGTCTGCAGAGTAAGTCTTAAAGAAACCTAAAAGCCGAGCCTATGCTCGGCTTTTTCTTGCCTAAAATTTGTTAATCTATATGAATCAGTGATTACCTTCTATTATGATCGTTTACGAGTACTGACTCATAGATTCTAAATTGATAAGTTGTTTTAACACCTGCTTTAATATCCCTACCAAGTTACTCTTTACTTATTACTCATTCAAAATAGCCTATCAGATCATGGTTAAGGATTATCTTCATTATATATTGTTCGTTTAGAGCTATTATATAATACAACTCCAAAACTTAGATTATCCAGTAGAGCGGCCCACTACGAAGTTTATATTTATAAATCTGATTATAAGACATAACGTGTACTCATTTACCTATATTAAGAATCTCATATCAAGGTTGAGTATTACGGC
This sequence comes from Pseudoalteromonas sp. SG44-5, assembly GCF_014164175.1. Taxonomy (NCBI): domain Bacteria; kingdom Pseudomonadati; phylum Pseudomonadota; class Gammaproteobacteria; order Alteromonadales; family Pseudoalteromonadaceae; genus Pseudoalteromonas; species Pseudoalteromonas sp. SG44-5. The sequence goes on from NZ_JACJES010000025.1 coordinate 35,933, forward strand.
CTAAGTAAACTTACTTCTTAATATTATTAAATTATGATTAAACATAGCTCGATCAATTCAATTTTCGCCTTTTGATTACTTTAAATGATTTTAAGTAATACGAGTCTTCTCATATTGGTTAGTTATTTAGCATAGATGATCCAAATATGTCTTTATTCATTAGTAGTTGTCATAACTTTAATTTCAAATAGCGCTATAAATGTCTTAATGATAGTAGTTTAGTTGTGTTTTTAAGCGTTTAGCTCAAATACTCAGCGAACAGCAGTTTATTTCAAGTTTTCTTTAAAAAACAGTTGATCTGTTTTCGGATCTCCCTATAATGCGACCCCACTGAGAAGGGAAACGCCGAAGCATAGCAAGGCAGCAACTACTTAGAGAGTTAAATAAAACTTCGGTTTTAAATCTTCCAAAAAGAAAGTTTAAAACAAAGTGTTGACTCGAAAAATAAAGGATGTATTATACGCATCCCTTGAGACGCTAAAGCGACTCAAAACGTTC
>NZ_JACJES010000026.1:0-30185 GCF_014164175.1 Pseudoalteromonas sp. SG44-5
TTAATTTTATTTTCTCTAGCCAGAGGTTTTCAGTGAAAACAAGGCGAATTTACGCGTCAATAGCTGGCCTATTGCAAGTAAATTCAACGCAGTTAGCGCTGAAAACAGCTGCTTGAGATAAGTTTATTATCCGGAGCTCAGGTTAGTTAAATTATTTAACTAAAAAACCGCACAACCTTAGGTTAGTGCGGTTTATTTTTGCCTCGTATTTAGAGCCTATGCGTCTATTAAATCTTCAACGCCAACAATCAGCCAAGGTGCATCAGTAAGCGTTAAACGCTCTAAATGCCAAATTTCTAAAATAGGTTGTTCTTGTTTATCTGCTAAATCGCGATACTTACCTTTAAAGCGTACGCTTACTTGCCACTTGTCAGTCAGCGTATCTGCGCGTACTAGTTCTGCATCTATAAACATCACTTCAGTAGCTACGCTTGTAATTGCTTCGCGCTCTGCTTTAAATTCGGCCACTAATTCAGGGCTTAAATACTCAGCCATAGTGTGATAATCAGCTTCGTTCCACGCATTTTGTAGTGTGTGGTAATGCTCACGAGCACCTTGTAAAAAGCCGTTTGTATCAAAGCCAGGCGGTAAGTTAAAAGGCACATCGTCGCCGTGCGCAGTACTATTAGCAAATCCTGTACTTGTTGTTTGTTCATGCTCAATAGGTGCTTGTTTAAATGCATTTTGTGACATGCCAGCACTGGCCAGTTGAGGCGACTGCCTTGCGCGCATAAAGCCACGAACAAGTTTAAATATTATAAAGGCTGCACCCGCAAGTAAAATCATCTCTAGCAGCTGAAACCCTTCAAAATCACCACCTAACATAGCAGCAATTAAGCCACCAGCAAGCAGTCCACCAAATACACCCGCCATAATGCCTTTTTTATTAGATGCTGGCTTTGCCGCAGGCGCAACTGCCTTGGTATCTGTTTGTTGCTTTTGTGCGGTTTGTTGCGTAGCTGGAGTTTTACCACGTTTGCTACTACCAAACTTTTTACGTGCTTGTGCATCAAAGCTTGCAGTCATTAGCAAGGCCAACAAAGATAAAATAACGACAAAATTCTTCATGAAAATCCTTAAATAAAATAAAGTGTCGATTATACCTATAGAAATATTATTTACTTTAAAAATCAGTTGGCTGGTTGGTAATATTTAAGGGGCAGGAGTGAAATTATTAAATATTAAGCGCACCGCTTAGCTGGTCTAAGCGGTGCGAGAAGCTACAAGGTTACAGCCAGCGAATAGCGCCAGAAACACGTTCATTATACATATTCACCGGCGCACCTAAGCTGGCAATTAATACGGTATCGGCTTGTTGGCCTCTATTAATATGGCCTTCAAATCTGTCATCATGAAAGTCATCAGAGCCCATTTCAAACACTTTATTTTTAGTCGGCACAATAAATACCGTCATAGGGCCAAAGTCAGATTCAAACACTAAATGTATGCCTTTCTCCCCTTTAAAGTCACAAAACATAGCGTAAGTAATTTTACCGGGTAGCTCACTTAATTGTCCGCCAAGTAAGGCGAGCTTTTCATTCACGCTTTGCAGGCTAATTGCTTGTGTTTTATCGAGAGAATTTATTTCGTGATAAACGTGGGCTAAAGCATGCTCACCTGCGCCATAGGTATTTTGCTCAGAACTAAAAAAGAATGCACTTATAGTAACAACAAACGAAGCGGCTAGGGCTAAATGTACTCGGTCAAACTTAAAGCGCGATCGCGATGCAATAACGTTTTTATTAGCCGGTATTTGCGCTTGTTGCTGTGCTTTTTCTTTTAAAGAGGTGTTTAAAAGAATTCGCTCGGCTAGGTTTTCAGGTACCGGAACGTCATTAGCTGCACTTTGTAAATATTTATCGAAATCTTTCATGTCGTTAATAAACCGTTGTCGCTCTGAGTTGTCTTTAGCAAACTCGGTAAGCTCATTGTCAATATCGTTTGGCTGCGCAATAGTGCGGCGACGAAACTCAAGCTCATCCATTATTTTGATGCCCCTTTAAGTTGCTCATCATCACGGCTTAAAGCCTCTTTAAGTTGGTTTCTAGCACGGTATAGACGTGTCATTACCGTGTTTTTATTTAAATCGAGTATATTTGCAATTTCTTCGCCTGAGCAGCCCATTACTACTTGCAGTAATAACGGCTCTTTGTATTCATCAGGCAAGAGTGCAATTTGGCGCTGAATAACAGTTTGCTCCATTTCATCGTCTAAAGAGTGGCTGCTTTCATCAACCAATAATTCATCTTCTATATCGCTATAATCAAATTGTTTGCGCTCAAATCGTCGCGCGTTTTCGCGACGTAAAATCGTAAGTAACCACGACTTTGCTGCTTTTTGATCCAGTAAAGAGTCGAGCGAGCGCCAGGCACGCAAAAATGTTTCTTGTACTAAGTCATCGGCAATGTGTGGATCACGGCATAACCAATAGGCAAAGCGGTAAAGCTCTTTATGGTAAACATGAACCAAGGCTTCGTAGCGCTTTTGCTTTTGTGCCATATCAATTAAGACCTGATTATTCGATTTTTTATTTCCAAACATAAGTTCTTTTTTTAGTTAAATATTATTTAATGTAATAAAAGGCCTATACGCATTAAAATTTAATGGTAAAGGTCTTTTAATACAGCTTGTTGCGACTTTAATGTTTGAGCCTGATACTTTTTAAGTAATTTAACTATAGCTGTAAGATCGCTGGTTGTTTTTTTATTACTGTATAATTGTGTTTGTAACTGCATCACGTTATTAGTTAGTTCTGCATCATTAATAGCACGGCATAAAGTATCAATAGCACCCATATTTTGCTTAGTTACTGTTTTTGCATATATATTTAATGCGCTATAAAACATTTTTGCATCGTTTTTATTTGCTGCATGTAATAAGTTTTTCAAACTAGGTAGCGCGGGCGTTTTATCAGTTGTAGCTACTACATGCACATTATGAGTAGAACGGCTTAACCAATAAAAAATTGCAGTCACAATCCATAATAAATAGCCCAGTACAGCAACAATTATTAACCATAATGGTGTTGAGCTTTGTACTTGCAGCGGATTAGTTGCATCTATACTATTTTGTCCTGCTGCTTGGTTATTGGTATTTTGCGAATCATTTATAACCACAGGATTAGCAGCATTGCTACTAGGGATCACAGTAATAGTGCGCTCTGGTAAAGTGGCAAAGCTAATACGATTTATTTTAGTGTTATACCAAGGCAGTTTTATTTCGGGTAGCGTATAGGTGCCGGGTGTTTGTGGTAATAAAGCATAAGAGGCAATTTGCTGCGATACTACACGGCCATTACGCACCGCATTGTTATTTTCTTTTTGATCTGGGTAGCTACGGATCCCTGTAATATCGGGCATTGATATTTCGGGGAGTTGCTCTTTGGTTACACCAAGTGCCGTTAAGGTAATTGTGCGTGTGATAGGAGTGCCTACCTCAACAGTATTATCCTCTGGTTGCCATTGCTCATCTAAACTTACTAACTCACTAGGCAGCCAAGCGCCATTGTAATTACTTGGAATAGGCTTTATTTCTATTTGCTGATCATTGCCAAGTGCCGATACTTCTAACTGGCGGTAATTTTGTTGCACACGGCCTTGAAAAGCTGGGCCGGCAATAGTGTAGTCACCACTTTTTTGCGGCTGAATTAAATACTCTCGGGTAATTACTAAGTAACGTTTACCGTCAACCAGTTCATAATCTTCCGTTTGTTTACCTAGTTGGCTAAGTTGTGCATTTTCCATGCTAGGCGTGCCTAAACTGCCGTCGAGTAGCTCTTTGGCTAAATAAAGTTTAAGCGTATAAACACCGGCTTCTTGTACAAACAAAGATTTACTTGAGAGCGATGTTTTTAAAAATATATCGTTATTTTTATCGGCATCAGCTGCGCGCTTGGCTACTTTTAAAGTAATAGGCTGCGAGCTAAGCCCTGCAACAGTAAACGACGGTATAGTGTATTCACCTTCACGGCGGGTCATTAGTTTAACCGACCAGGTAGTTTGCTTGTTCATACTGCCATTTATAATATTGGTGCGAGTACTTAAGCTAGTAGGGCCAACCACAAAGCTTTTTAACAGCATTGAGGTATCGGGTTGTTCATCTTTAATTGTGTCGTCTACTGTAATATTAAGAATAAAAAACTCACCCGCTAACACCGGGTTTTTATTTACACTGGCTTCGAGTTTGGTGGCAGCCATCAATGGCATCGCACTTAATAGCAATAAACAGCAAAATAATCGCATTACCATGACTTTTCTACTCCTGTGGGGCGACGTTGATATTGTCTTTTTTGGGCTTCTAATTGCATTTTGTTCCGTAATAAAATAGCGGGATCGTCGGGCACTTTTCGCAGTAACTGATTAAGCTGCTGTGCTTGTTCTTTTTCTTCGTTAGTCAGCTCACTGGCTTGTACTGCTTGCGCTTGTTGCTCGGCAGTTTGTTGTTGCTCGTCGGGCACAGGTTCGTTTGCAGCCTGTGGCTCACTTTGTTGCTCAGCGTTATCATTTGGCTGTTCGGCTGGTTGATTTTCACTTTGCTCGTTTTGCGGCTCAGCTTGCATGTCAGGTTTATTTTGTTGATCAGCTTGCTCTTGTGCTTGCTCAGAGTCTTTATCCGATTTATCGTCACTGTTTTTTTCACTGTCGCTTTGCGCTTCGCCTTGCTCATCATTTTGTTGCTGATCTTGCTTGGCTTCATCAGAATTTTGCTGTTGGTTTTGCTCATCACTTTTTTGCCCGTCTTGTGATTCGTCACCGCCTTGGTTTTGTTGCTCTTGCTGCTGATTCAGTAATTGCTCAACCAGTGCTTGGTTGTCTGCGGCTTGTGTAAAGTTAGGGTGTAATGCTTGAGCTTGTTGATAAGCATTAATTGCTTCCTCTAGCTTGCCCGCTTTAGCAAGTGCGTTACCAAAGTTATAAAAACCGGTTGCCGATTTATCATCACTAAATTGATTAACCGCGGCCTCAAAGTTCCCTTGCTGATAAAGCGCAGCGCCTTTTAATTGGCTCGATTGGGCTGTTATTGCTTGCTCATAATCTTTATTGTTATAAGCATCAAGCGCTCGCTGATCGGTGTTTTTTAAAACTGTGGGCAGCTCTACGGCATACGCATTTTGCTGTGGTAAAAAGCTAAACACTAAAAACACACTCAGCAAAGCCGCACGTCTAAATAAATAAAGGCTTAAAGGTAGTAGCAGTAATAAGCCATAAATACCGGCGTCTATACGCCAAAGCGCATGGTTTTGTTTTTCATCTTTTAACAACTCACCATTAGCGCTAGGTGCAAAAACAGCAATGTCGGCGCTACTTGGCTGATAACTAGCAAATTTACCGCCGCTGTTTGTAGCTAAACTTTTTAGCTGGCTGGTATTAATAGTCGGCACTACAATTTGCCCGTAGTGGTCTTTTAAAAATCCGCCTTCGGGTAGTTTAATTGGCGCACCTTGGGCGGTGCCTACACCGTAGATATTTAATCGGTATTGGGTGTTTTTAGTAAAGGTGCTCACCTCACTTTGCTCTTGCTGATCAATGCCGTCGGTTATTAAAATAATATCGCCATCTAGGTAACCGGCTTGTCCTAATAGCTCTTTTGCTATATCAAGGCCAGCTAAAACATTAGAGCCTTTGTCGGGCATTATTTCTGGGCTTAAGCTAGGTATTAGGTTTTCAAGTGTAGTGGCGTCGTTGGTTAGCGGTGAAATGGTATAAGCACTGCCTGCATAGGCTACTAGCGCTGTGTCGCCTTCTTTAAATAAATCAATCATATCGAGGGCTTTAAAACGCGCCTGCATTAATCTATTTGGCAAAATATCTGTGCTGTACATAGAGTACGACATGTCCATAACAATAACGCGAGCATTTTTGCTTTGAAACACAGGTACTTGTTTTTCTTCAAAGCTGGGGCCGGCACTAAATATAATCCCTAAGCTACAAAATAGCGCTAATAACCAAAGTGGCTGGTTAGTTTTAGTGCTTGCGTCGCTCATAATAAACTGTGCTAAATGCGGTGCAATTAGCTGCTCATTGCTGGCTTTTTTGCGCTTAATTAAGGCAACAAAAAATAACCCAGCTGCGGGTATAAGTAACCATAAAATAGCAGGGCGAATAAATTCAAAATCCATTAGTTAGGCTCCTTTATTGCGCGCAGGGTTGTTAACATTACTTTTAAGCTAATTAGCAAAATAGCGATTAATAACGGCAAGTAAAATAATGAGCTTTGCGGGCGAAAGGTTTGCTCATCTACACTAATGGGCTCTAATTTGTCTAGTTCGGCATAAATTTGCTGTAAACCGGCTACATCTTTAGCTCTAAAGTACAAGCCGCCAGTTTGCTCGGCTATGCGTTTTAATAACCCTTCATCTATTGTGTCGCCGCTCATACCGCCCATATTAAATAAACTAAACCCACGAGGATTATCTGAGCCAACGCCAATGGTATACACTTTTATACCAGCATCGCGGGCAAGCAGTAGGGCTTCTTCGGGTTTTAAATTACCCGCAGTGTTTTGCCCGTCGGTTAGCAGCACCACAATACGATTGCTTTTATCTTTGTTTGCAAAACGTTTTACCGACAACCCTAAAGCATCGCCAATGGCAGTGGCGCGGCCAACTAAACCAATTTGTGCCTCAGAAAGCATTTTACTTACGGTTTTTACATCACGCGTAAGGGGGGTTTGTAAAAAGGCGGTGTCGCCAAATAAAATAAGGCCGAGCCTGTCGCCTTGGCGCTGCTCTATAAAATCAGTTAATACCGCTTTAACCATAGTTAAGCGGTCAACATATTGGCCATTGTAAGCCATGTCTTGCTCGGTCATAGAGCCTGATAAATCAACCGCCAGCATTATATCGCGGCCTTCGTTTGGCATTGAAATAGGATCATCTAACCAAGTAGGGTTTGCCGCAGCTATTACCAGTAATAGCCATATAACCCACTCGAACGGAGTTAAGCGCCGTGCATGAGCTTCAACGCTTTGGCTGGTTAAGTTATGTTTGGCAAAGCTTGGGATCCGCAGTCGAGTGTGCGCATTGTTTACAGCCGGTTTTAGTAATAATAGTAATAAAGGCAGGGGGAGTAATATAAACAGCCATGGCCAGCTAAATTCAAACATTAACCACTTCCTTTAACTTAAATTGCTTAATTGCTTGGCGAAACTTATTTTCTAGCGCGCTATTGTTTTGCTCAAGATTATAAACACTGAGAATTTCTTGTTCACTAAAACTTAATCCGGTTAGTGTATTAAGCGTATTACACCACTGCTTGGTAGATTGCGTAGCAAGGCGTTTATCGTAATAGGCGATGACTAAGCGTTTTAAAATAATATGTAATTGCTGAGGATCAGTGTGCTGTTGGCTTAAATTAACCGCGAAGCGTTTTGGTTGTTTAAATTTATAACGCTTATAAGCCATATAAATTGCGGCGCTTAGCAGCAATAACAAAACGGCAATAATAACCCACCAAGCAGGGGCAAGTGGCCACCAATTTACTTGGCTTGGCGCTATTATGTCGTGTAGGCCATCAAGTGGAGACGTTTGCATGGTTATTTTCTCACTAATTGCAGCTCAAGCGGTGTGGCTGCATTGAATGATATTAAATTAAGACCCGATTTAGTTAAGCGATTAAAGCGTGTGCTAAATGCCTGTTCGGCATTTTTAGCAAAGCGAGCTCTAAAACTACTATCCATAAGTGGTAGGGCAAAGTCTTGGCCATTGGCGCTTACTGTAACGGCTTGTTTAAATGCCGGTAACTGATGCTCAAATGGATCGCTTATGTGGCAACCAATTAGCTCGCAGTGACGGCTTAGTATTTCGAGCTGTTTAAAGCTGGCATCGTCTAGGGCATTAAAGTCAGAAATTAAATACACTAAACTACCGGGTTTAGCCAAATGGTTAAGGCGCTTTAAGTTATCGCTAAAGTTGTTAGTGGCTTGCTCGTCAATTGCGTTAAGGGCTTGCTGGTGGCTATCACACAAATTATGACACAGCTTTAATACCGCTTTTTCACGGGCGCTGGGCTTGAGTTCTAAATGAGAGTGCTGATTAAATACAATGCCACCAATACGGTCACCACGTTGGCAGGCCGACCAAGCAACTAATGCGCTAATGTGCGCGGCTTGCACCGATTTTAATAACAACTGCGAGCCAAATAGCATCGAGTTTGAAAAATCAGTAAAAATAAACACCGGGCGCTCTTTCTCTTCTTGAAAAAGCTTAGTGTGTGTTTCGCCAGTGCGCGCAGTTACACGCCAATCAATAGAGCGAATATCGTCGCCTTGTTGATAGTGGCGTACTTCGGCAAACTCCATACCACGGCCTTTATGCGGCGCAAGGTATTGCCCGGTTAAGGTGTTTTTAATTTTTACTTTAGGAGCCAGCTCTAGCAATTGCGCTTTGGCTTTGTAATACATCAGCTCTTTAAGCGCTAAATTAACACCGTGGCTATGGCTTTGTGCAAGCCATGCTTGGGGATCTAATGGTGTTTGCATAAGTTACGGTACGGCTACAAGTTCAACAATACGGCTAATTACCTGATCTTTAGTAATGCCATCGGCTTGGGCTTCGTAACTTAAAATAATACGATGGCGCAATACATTATGTACTACAGCCTGAATATCGTCGGGCGCTACAAAATCGCGGCCTTGCAACCAAGCATGCGCACGGGCGCATTTATCAAGGGCAATAGTGGCACGTGGGCTAGCACCAAACTCAATCCAGCTACCTAGTTGTGCGTCTAACTTAGCGCCTTCACGGGTAGCTATAATAAGCTGCACTAAATACTGCTCAAGTGGTGGTGCTAAATAAAGGCCTAAAATAGCTTTACGAGCGGCAAATAAATCGCTTTGACTAATTTTTTGCATTACTGCTGGTTGCTCGTTTAATGCTTCGCCTCGGGTTAAACGCAGTATGTCTAATTCGTGCTCTGCGCCGGGGTAACCTATACTCAAATGCAGTAAAAAGCGGTCAAGCTGCGCTTCAGGTAGCGGGTAAGTGCCTTCTTGCTCCAGCGGGTTTTGTGTGGCCATTACTAAAAATAAGTCACTTAGCGGATAAGTATTTTTACCCACAGTTACTTGGCGCTCTGCCATGGCTTCTAATAAGGCTGATTGTACTTTAGCTGGGGCACGGTTTATTTCATCAGCTAAAATAAGATTATGAAACAGTGGGCCTTTTTCAAATACAAACTCACTGGTTTGCTGACGATAAATATCAGTACCAGTAATATCGGCAGGGAGCAAGTCGGGCGTAAATTGCACCCGCTGAAACGAGCCTTCAATGCCTTTAGCCAAGGCGTTTACGGCGCGCGTTTTTGCAAGGCCAGGAGGGCCTTCTACTAATAAGTGGCCGTCAGCTAAAATGGTAATAAGTAGCGCTTGAGTAAGCTCTGGCTGGCCAATAATTTGTGTATCTAAGTACGTTTTTAATTGTGAAAATGCGTTAGCTGCCATAATAAATAGACTGTCCTCGTCAGCTGGAATAATACCAAAGTTATTTGGGTACGAAATACTGACCTAGTTATAAGGTTTAAAATTGGATAACTCAAGAGTTAGACTGTATTTTTAAAAATAGTTCGTTATTTATTAACGACTTTTAGCCTATCACAAAACTTTGTAAATGCGTCTAAAAAAGCCTATTGTAGTACTTATATAGTAGGTCTTAGAGAATTTTATTTGCCTACTAATCGATAAATTTCAGTTTATCTATTGGCTTTAGTACACGGGTTGTTTAGAATCGAGTAAAACAAACAGGTCAGACCTGTCAGCGGGAGCATAATTAATGTCTGAGCAAAACATACTTAAAACACCAAAAGGCGATCGTATAGCCATAGTTAGCGGCCTACGTACACCTTTTGCCAAGCAAGCAACAGCGTTCCACCATGTACCTGCACTTGATATGGGTAAACTTGTGGTTAACGAAATGCTTGAGCGATTAAATTTCAACAAGTCAGAAATTGATCAACTTGTATTTGGTCAGGTAGTACAAATGCCAGAAGCACCAAATATAGCACGCGAAATTGTATTAGGTACTGGCATGCCGGTATCGGTTGATGCATATTCAGTATCACGTGCCTGTGCTACTAGTTTTCAGGCTATTGCCAACGTTGCTGAGTCTATTATGGCCGGCTCTGTTACTGTAGGTATTGCTGGTGGCGCCGATTCTTCATCGGTACTACCCATTGGCGTAAGCAAAAAATTAGCTGGCAGTTTAGTTGATTTAAATAAAGCGCGTACTTTAGGTCAGCGCTTAAAAATATTTTCAAAGTTGCGTTTAAAAGATCTATTGCCAGTGCCTCCTGCAGTTGCAGAGTACTCAACAGGCCTTTCAATGGGGCAAACTGCTGAGCAAATGGCTAAAACACATAACATTAGCCGTGAAGATCAAGATGCATTAGCGCATCGCTCGCATTCATTAGCAACCCAAGCATGGGCAGATGGAAAATTAAAAGATGAAGTAATGACGGCGCACTTACCGCCATATAAAAGCTTTATTGAAGAAGATAACAACATTCGTAAAAACTCAACGGTTGAAGGCTACGCTAAGCTTAAGCCAGTATTTGACCGCCAACACGGTACAGTAACTGCAGCAAACGCCACCCCATTAACCGACGGTGCAGCTGCGGTATTAATGATGAGCGAAAGCAAAGCAAAAGCACTGGGTTACGAAATCCTTGGTTATGTACGCAGTTTTGCGTTTTCAGCCATTGGTGTTGAAAAAGATATGCTTATGGGTCCAGCTCATGCCACGCCTATCGCACTAGATAGAGCGGGTATTACCCTTGCCGACCTAGACTTAATAGAAATGCACGAAGCGTTTGCATCGCAAACACTCGCTAACATGAAAATGTTTGCCTCAGATAAGTTTGCGCAAGAGCACTTAGGTCGCAGTAAAGCGATTGGCGAAATTAACATGGATAAGTTTAACGTATTAGGTGGATCGCTTGCTTATGGACATCCATTTGCAGCAACCGGTGCTCGCTTAATTACGCAAAGCTTATACGAGCTTAAGCGTCGTGGTGGCGGTTTAGCATTAACAACAGCCTGTGCTGCAGGTGGTTTAGGTGCAGCTTTTGTATTGGAGAGTGCGTAATGTCAGATTCAGTATTTAATTTAACGGTTGATGAAAATAAAATCGCCGTAGTAACTATAGATGTGCAGGGCGAAAAAATGAATACCCTGCGCAGTAGTTTTGCCGATGATTTAAAAGCCTTACTAGCCGAAGCTAAACAGCAGTCTGTAAAAGGCATGGTATTTATTAGTGGTAAAAGTGATAACTTTATTGCTGGCGCTGACGTTAAAATGCTTGATAGTGTGCAAAAGCGTGAAGATGCTTTAGCTATTAGCGAGTTATGTCACCATGCATTTTTTGACATGGAAAACTTACCTTTCACTACGGTTAGTGCTATTCATGGCGCTGCTTTAGGTGGTGGGTTAGAGTTTGCATTAGCCTGTGATTATCGCGTAGGCACCGACTGTGGTATTACCATAATTGGTTTGCCAGAAGTGCAATTAGGTTTATTACCTGGCGGTGGCGGTACTCAGCGTTTAACTAAAATAATTGGCATTCAAAAAGGCTTAGAATGGATGCTAACTGGTAAGCAAATTCGTGCAAAGCAAGCTAAAAAAGCCGGTGTATTAGATGATTGCGTACCACATAGCGTGCTATTAAAAGTAGCGAAAGAATTTGCCGCTAAAGGCAAAGCACCAGCTAAAGAGCCAAAACTCGACACCGTGAGCAAGCTGCTAGAATCAAATCCGTTTGGCCGTAACTTTATCTTTAAAAAAGCAAAAGAAAACGTCATTAAACAAACGGGCGGACATTACCCTGCGCCACTTTTAATTATTAAAGCAGTACGTGCAAGCGTAGAGCTCGATAAGCTAAAAGCGTATAAAACCGAAGCGGAAAGCTTTGCAACGCTGGTAATGAGCGACGAATCAAAAGCGCTGCGCAGTGTATTTTTTGCAACCACAGAAATGAAAAAAGACTGGCGCAACGGCGACGCACCAGCAATTAACAAAACCGCAGTGTTAGGTGGCGGACTAATGGGCGCAGGTATTGCGCACGTAAGTGCCGTTAAAGCTAAAGTACCGGTACGTATTAAAGATGTAGCAGAGCAGGGCATTAGTAATGCAATGAGCTACACCTATAAAATTTTAGATAAGCGCTTAAAGCGCCGCATTATGTCTAAAGCCGATATGCAGCTAACAATGAGCCGTATTACAGGCGCTACCGATTACAGCGGTTTTAAAAATATAGATTTAGTAATTGAAGCGGTATTTGAAGATCTTGAGCTTAAACAAGGCATGGTTGCTGATGTAGAGCGTGAATGCCAAGAAAATACTATTTTTGCGAGCAATACCTCGTCATTACCTATTTCGCAAATTGCAGCTCAAGCTCAGCGCCCTGAAAACGTGATTGGTTTACATTACTTTTCACCAGTAGAAAAAATGCCACTGGTAGAAATTATTCCACACGCAGGCACCTCAAAAGAGACCATTACTCGTGTGGTAAACTTTGCGCGCAAGCAAGGTAAAACACCTATTGTAGTAAAAGATACCGCCGGCTTTTATGTAAACCGTATTTTAGCGCCTTACTTAAACGAAGCGGCTAACTTAATGCTAGCAGGCGAGCCAATTGAAAAAATTGATGCAGCCTTAGTTGAGTTTGGTTTTCCGGTAGGTCCACTGGCATTACTTGATGAAGTGGGTATTGATATTGGTTCTAAAATTGCGCCAATTTTAGAAAAAGAGCTAGGCGAGCGTTTTAAAGCACCCGATGCATTTACTCGTATGATAGAGTCAAAACGCCTTGGTCGTAAAACTGGTCGTGGCTTTTATGAGTACGATAAAAAAGGCAAAAAGGTTGATGAGTCAGTTTACGAACTACTAAACGTTACCCCAGCTCCACGTTTAAATAAAAGCGAAATTGCCAAACGTTGTATCGCACAAATGCTAAATGAAGCGGTTCGTTGTTTAGACGAAGGCATTATTGCCAGCCCGCGTGATGGTGATATTGGTGCTATTTTTGGTATTGGTTTTCCACCGTTCTTCGGCGGACCATTTAGCTATATGGATAAACTAGGCGCAAGTAAGATAAGCTCAGATATGTCTACATTAGGCAGTAGCAATGCAATTTTTACCCCTTGCGACACGCTTGTAGCAATGGCAGAGTCAGGTGCTAAGTTTTATGCCGCTCAGCCAAGCGCAGAGCCAACAGGTGAGTCGGAGCCTGCAGAGCAAGCCACTGACGATGCTGCAGCGCCAAGTGCTAAAGAATAAGTAAATAAGCATTTACTAATAAAAACCGCATTTTATATGCGGTTTTTTTATGGCTAAATTATTTAAGCGAAAGCCTATTAAAAAGTTTACTAACCACTCAAATTATTAAACTCACTAAATATCACTTGAATAAGTAATAAACCATACCCTTAGAGAGTATTGTCTACTGCTTGAAAGTGGGTTTTTGTACTTGCTGATATTTAAAGGTAAACGCTGTGTGTTGAAAAGTGTTTTGGCATCGAGGTATATAACAGGATGTTTGAATTTAGCTTTAGGGGGGGCTAAATATTGGTAATAAATACGCTTGAAGTACTTCAAGCGTATTTAAAATAAAATGGAGTATTTAAAGATGGGCGGCGATAATTTTTTTATCTTTTTCAGGCATGTTATCTACCACTAAATCAAATGAATTATCAATCATTCGCTTAATCTCATTTTGCGGGATTGTGCCATCTAGTATTATGGTATTCCAAAGGCGTTTATTCATATGATAGCCAGGGATCACTGCAGTAAACATATCTCTTAATGCTAGTGCTTCGTCGGGGTCACATTTTAAATTTAACCACCAAATAGGCTCGCCATTGGCGTCGTTATTATCATCATTACCCAGTGCAAGGGTGGCAAACATTTTATGGTTTACCTTGTAAACATCAACTTCTTTAGAAAAAGGTTGGGTTACTTTAACTAGTGGTTTGTTAACTAAATACTCATGTACAGTTTGTTGGTCCATGATCCATTCCTTGAAGTCATACTCGATGAAACTACCATAACAGTTTTTTTAATGTTTGATTATATGTATTTTTGTAAAAATCATAATTTTATGAGTTAATCCAAGGTATAGCGGGGTTTTGAAGCAGTTTTAGTTGAACAAAATCTAGTTCGTGGTATGTTTCTCAGAGTCAAAAATAATAGGAATATATTCATGCCAAAGGCGAGTGAAGTTAAAAAAGGGACAGCCATTGATTTTAATGGTCGCGTTTTAGTTGTAAAAGATATAGTACGCTCAGTTCCACAAGGTCGTGCTGGTGGTAGTTTGTACCGTATGCGTTTATACGACGTAGTAACGGGCAGCAAAGTGGATGAAACATTTAAAGACAGTGATATGTTAACGCTTGCTGATTTAACTCGTCGTGAAGCTATGCTTTCGTACATTGATGGTGACGAGTATGTGTTTATGGATAACGAAGATTACACGCCATATAATCTAAGTAAAGATGCGATTAGCGAAGAGATTTTGTTCGTAAATGAAGAAACTCAAGGCGTGCACGTTATTGTAATAGATGGCGCACCGGTTGGCCTAGATTTGCCATCAAGTGTTGAACTGGTTGTGGAAGAAACCGACCCATCTATTAAGGGTGCTTCGGCGAGTGCACGCTCAAAGCCGGCGCGTATGTCTACAGGGTTAAATATTTCAGTTCCTGAGCATATTTCTACAGGCGATCGTATTCGTATCAATACTGCAGAGCATAAATTTATGGGCCGTGCTGAAAAGTAAGCGCCTAATTATTTATATTAAAAAGCCGACTTGTTCGGCTTTTTTTATTGCTTAGATTCAAATAGTAAGTGCATAGCTTTAAAAACAGTCATTTTATGGTTAAAATACGCGGCTTGTTTTTACAGGTTTAGGTATTGCTTTGATTTTTGTTTTATTAAGCGCAGTGTTTATAGCGATTATGTATTTAGAGGCGATTAAAAAGGGCATGCCGGTTAAGCGTTGGCTGTTGTTAGCGAGTTTACTTGGGCCGGTTGCATGGTGTTTGTTTAATTTACATTATCGCCGTGCGTTACTGCGAAGTGTAGGCATTAACCCTTGCATATGGCGTCCTTAATTTTTTATTTCTGTTTTTTAACTTTAATTAGTGACAGCTACTTTTTTAATCTGGCTAATTAAACTAGGTACAGACTTGCTGTGCTGGAGTTTTAAAAATTCGGTAAACTCATCTTTTGATAGCGGCTTAGAGTAATAGTAGCCTTGTACTGTTTCACAGTTTAATTGTTTGAGTATTTCTATTTGCGACGCTTGCTCTACGCCCTCTGCAACCACATGTAGGTCAAGGTTATGGGCAATAGTAACAATTGAGTCGACCATATTGCGGCCGCGCTCGTTTTTCATGTCATCGATAAAGGCTTTATCAACTTTAAGCGTATTAAGCGGAAACTGCTTTAAATAGGCCAGCGAAGAGTAGCCGGTACCAAAGTCGTCCATTGCTAAATGAATACCTCGGGCGCTGAGTGAGCACATTATTGCGATAGCATCTTTAGGATCGTCCATTACCGTGCCTTCGGTAATTTCTAGCTCTAAAAAGTAAGAGGGCAATGCATTTTTTTGTAAAATCACATCAATACGTGTTGTTAGGTCGGGTAAACTAAATTGCTTTGCCGATAAATTCACAGCAACTCTGCCATTAAATAAGCCCGCATCAAGCCACTCTTTTACATCGCGACAGGCTTTATTTAAAACCACTTCACCAATTTCTATTATTTGCCCTGTTTCTTCTGCTATTGGGATAAAAACACCCGGGCTAATAATGCCTTTTTTAGGCGTGATAAAGCGTACTAATGCCTCCATTCCCACAAGTTTACCGGTATGAATATTCATTTTTGGTTGGTAATACACGGCAAAATGATTTTCTTTTAAACCAAAGCGCATTAGGTTTTCTATTTGCAGGCGCTTTACGGCTTCACGGTTCATGGTGTCATTAAAAAACAAATAACTATTACCTTTCTTTTTAGCGTGGTACATAGCTGTGTCGGCATTTTTTAATAGTAGTTCTGGGGTATTGCCATCTTCAGGGAACAACACAATGCCAACGCTTGAGGTAATGGCAAGCTCATGTCCGGCCATTTTAAAAGGCGTAGCAATAGCCGCTAAAAACTGTTTAGCGGTGCGGGTAATCGTATATATGTCGTTAGTATCAGACATTACCAGTGCAAACTCATCGCCGCCTAAACGATAAAACACGTCATTTTCGCGAGTGAGCTTATTTAGCCGCATAGCGAGTTTAGCTAATAAGCTGTCACCTAGTTGGTGCCCTAAAGAGTCATTTATTTTTTTAAAGTTATCTAAGTCGAAAACTAACAAAGCATGGTGCGAGTTTAGTTGCCCTAATTTTTGTAAGTCGGTAAAAAACAAATTACGGTTAGGCAGGTTGGTGGTGCGGTCTCTATTGGAGAGGTTATGCAGTTGCGATTCGGCTTTTTTACGCTCGGTTAAATCAGAGTATACAACGACATAGTTAGTTATTTGGTTTTGATCATTTCTAATTTCATCAATCGAAATTTCTATGGGTAATAAAACATGTGCACTATTGCGTAATTTAACTTCTTGTTGCAGGCTATCTCGCTGGTATACGGTTTTTTTAATGGTGTTAATGTAACTTTTATCGTAGCCGGGCAAATTAAAATCTTTTTTAAGGTACTGCTCGCGCACGCCACCAAATAAGGTTAAAAAGCTGGGGTTAATATCGACTAACTTAAAGTTTTTATCGTAAATAGCCAGGGCGTCGGTTAGCGATTCAACGCATTTTGCAAAAAGGTTTAAGCGCTCTTCGGTTAGCTTTAATTGTGAAATGTCGCGCACTGTGCCTGTCATGCGTAAGGGACTAAGGTTGGTGTCTTTTTCTATTATTTTGCCGCGATCGAGTACCCAGAGCCAGCCGCCAAAATGATCTTTAATCCGATAAGTCGCTTCAAAAAAAGGAGTTTGCTGAGCAAAGTGTTTTTTAAGTAAATATTCTACTTGGGTAATGTCGCTTGGGTGAATAAGGCTTTTATGTGGCGGAAACTCTGTTGATAATATTGAATCCATTAAGTACTTATCGTTAATACGAAGTACTTTACCGGTTTTTATATTCCAATCCCAAAGGGTATCGCCACTGCCTTCTACAGTGCTTTTTAAGCGTTGTTCAGAAAGCATAAGTTGATAGCGCGAGCGCTTAAGTTTATATATAGCCGTTAGCATGTAGCATAAAACAAGCACAATTATTGCGCTTGCCGTAACTGCAACGGTATTTAAATTTAAGTTAAAAGTTGCCTCTAGGGCATATAGGCTATGCGAGGCAACTAATAGGGCTAATAGTAAGCTTATTTTTATTATTATTGTGATCATTATTTTTATTGTTTTTATAACATTTAATTTTCAAACGACAATCTAAATCAAGCGTTACTCACTGTCAAAGAGAATGCGAGCAAAGGGCCTGATTATGCGCTTTATTAGGCTTTGCAGAGCTTAAAAACTCATATCTAGGTCTATTTTCATTAAAAAGGCTTAGCGCGTATGCTTTTATATCTGCAAGGGTTAATGCATTTAATGCATCAAGCAAGCGTTGTTGCATATGAAACTCGTGATCGCGATTACCAATAGCTAACCATAATCGTTGCGAGCGCAGTCGCAGGTTTTTATCTGCTTCGGCTATATGTGTGGTTAGGCCGTGCTTTTGTTGTAACCAATCTTGTGGGGTTAAATTATCGATATTGGTTAAATAGTTATGAATAAAGTTATTATGGCGCTGCAGTATTGTTTTGGCTTCAAACTTGGGTGATTGCACATAAAAAACAATGCCCGCGCGGGTGTTAAAAGGCGCGTAACCGGCACCAACTAAATAGCCTAATTGTTGCGTGGTGCGTAGTTCGTTAAAATAATCTTGATTGATTAGATGATTTAGCGCCATCATTTTTACTTTTTCACTTACACAGTCGGTTTGTGCTTGATAGTAAATAAGCATAGCGTGATCATTACAAGGAAGCGTTAACTCAAAGCGCGTTACTTTGTTAATTTCAAATAATGGCCGTGTTAAATCGGCTATTACAGCGGCGCTTTTTAAGTGCGCGGCTACTTTTTTCTGAAAACTAATTGCATCAGCTTGTTGCCAGTTACCATGTAAAAATGACTCTACATGCAGGGCTTTAAAAAAGTCTTGTCTAAATTCATTAAATTGCTGAAAACACGTGTTTTTTAATGCGTCAGCCAACTCGTCTGGCTGTGGATTCCACGGCATTATTTTTGCGCCTAACATGCTAAACAGCTCACCTACGGGCTTATTTTGATTACTGTTACGCCAATGCCTTACTAATTGCTTTTTATACTCGGCAAAACGTTTAGAGCAAATTTCTACGTTAAATAAAGCATCAATGAGTTCATCAACCAGCTCTAACTGGCTTGATGAGAGCCCCGCTGTATGTAGTGTTAACCCACCTTGATGAGACGTTAAGTGATAACTAAGTCCTGCAAGTTCGGCAGGGTAAAATTGCTCGCTAACGCTATCCATAAATAAATCAGAAAAGAGGCGGGTAAGTGCCATGTGCTTTACATCTTTTATTGCAAAGTTTGAGTCCATTGCCAAGTAAAAATGACCTTTGGCAACGCGAAAGGTGTTGTCTTGTTTAAACCAAAAATCAAAACCAGGCTCTGTGACTATTAGCTCAGGTTTTGTTTGTGGCTCAATTATATCAAACAGCTCAACGTCTTTGGTTAAATAAGGATTAACAACAGGTAAGCGCATTTCATTGAGTGGTTTATTAATGTTACTTAGTGCATCGAGCCAACTAGTCGAAATTTTTTCAACCTTGTAAGGTGTATTATACCAAGCTGCTTTATGTTGAGGCTCAACCCCGGGGTGAATAAGTACCAAGCGCATATTGTGTGGCTTTAACCATTGCATGGCCATTTCATGGGTGGCGTGTTTAAAGCCTTCCATTAAATAGTCGCCTTGTAAGTAGTTAGGCTGATCGTAATGTTGCATATTAATGCTTAAGTTACTTACCCAGTCTATTAAGCGCGATTGTTCTTGGTTATCGAAGGCAATTTGCAATAGCTTCTTTTTATCTTGGTATAAGCGCGGTAGCTGTTCAATATTGTTATTAATGAGGCAAATATACTCAAAGATCATTTCAATAATATCTTCAAAGTATTCAATACCTTCATCCGTTAGTGCCATACTAATATTAAAGTCTTTAAAATTACTGCCATTAATGCCACCCCCGGCAGAAAGTGCATTTATCCAGCCTTGCTGTTTTAAAATAGAGTATAACGAGCCCGCACCTTCATAACCGAGTAAGTGTGCAATAAAGCTCACTGTTTTGTGACGATAAAAGTCATCAATATTAGGCATTGCAAAGCTCACTATAAGCTTTTGCATATGCTTATGAGGCTCAATGTGCAGCAGTTTTCCTAGGTCTTGCGCTCGGTATAGCGGCGCACTAATTGCGGGTTTTGGTTGCTTGGCGTTACCACAAACCGCAGTAAAGTATTGTTTTGTCCATGCTTGAAGAGTGTCGAGCTCCTCATTAGCGCATATGACCAAAGTCATGTATTGAGCTTGATAAAACTGCTTAAAAAAGTCTCTTAGCTCGTCGCTAATGCAGCGCTCTCTGTCAGCTAATGTTTGTAAATTACCCACCGAAAATTTAGCAAAAGGGTGAGCCGGATTAACCGTTTCTTTATGTACTTGGTATATACGACGGCCGTCGTCTTTAATTTTTAATTTAAATTCTGCTTCTATCGCGTTACGTTCTTTTTCTGTTTCTGCAGCATTTAATAATGGCGCAATAAAAAACCGGCTAAATTGCTTTAGCGCATGTTCAAATTCTTGATTATTAATGTCAAAAAAGTAGCAAGTGTGCTCAGTTCCGGTCCAGGCATTGGTATTGCCGCCCGCTTGTGATACAAAATTATTAAAGCTACCTGAGTCAGGAAATTGATCTGTGCCTAAAAATAGCATGTGCTCTAAAAAGTGTGCTAAGCCTTGTCTATCAACAGGGTCGTCAAAATGTCCAGCATTAACAGCCATAGACGCAGCGGCTTTTGTTGCATCTTTATCTTGCACTAAGAGTACTTTTAGACCATTGTCCAGTGTTAGGGCGCGGTAGGCTCTGTTATCATTGCGACTGATATTCAAATGATGCTCCTGAAACTAAATGTTTACTTGTTAACAACAGATGATAACTTCAGGACAGAGAAATACAGCGATAAGATTTACCTGAATATCATGACAGAACTATTTAAGAAATAAATAGTGTTACCTTGTTAATATAGCGGAAGAACGGGCAAATTGGCTACTGTTTTATATTCTTTAATTGGTTGATTTATTATGAAAACAATCTTAATAATGCGCCACGGCGAAGCAACGCCAATGCAGGCCGATGATGCAGCGAGACAGTTAACCCAAAAGGGTCATATTGAAGCTGAAAAAATGGGGCTGTGGCTGGCAAAAAACTATGCACCCGATGCGCTGTTAGTTAGTCCTTACATTAGAGCTCAACAAACAGCAAAAGGGGTTGCTAAAAATAACACGTTTAAATTTAGCGAAACCTGCAAAGACATTATACCTGAAGGTAAACCGCAAATTGCAGCCGATTACATCGAGACGTTAATAGCGGCGCATCCTGCGTGTAATACTTGGCTAGTAGTGGCGCACATGCCCATAGTAAGTTATTTGGTTGATCAGTTATGTGTGGGCCATATGCCTATTTTTAATACCGGTGCAGTTGCCGTAATTAATTATAATGAGCAAACCCAGCGCAGCGAATACCTTAGCATTCATGCTCCGGGTAACGTGTAATGCAACGTGTTAGCTGATTAGCTAATCAAGGCTCTATAATAAAAATGCCAGCCAAAGCGTAAAGCTTATACCACTTAAAACGGTCGACATAACCACAGTGCTGGCAAGCGTTGCTTGGTGCTGTTTTATTTGATTAGCAATAAGGTAGGCATTAACACCTAAAGGCGATGCACTTAATAATATAAGTACGTTGAGTAGTTGCGCCTCTAGCATAAACACAAATCGGCCTAACAATAATACTAAGCAGGGTAGCAATACTAGCTTTAATAATGTGGCGATTAGCGCGGGTTGCCAGTTTTGGCTTATTTTATAAAATGCTAAATTAGCTCCCAACACAAATAGTGCGCAGCCAATAGCGGGTTGTGAGAGTAAATCTAAGCCATTAATAATATCCAGTGGCAATGTAAGGCCTAAAACATTAGCCAATAACCCTAGGCTAATGCTAAGTACCACAGGGTTTAACAGCATGTTTTTGGCAAATTGTTGCCACGAAAACGCACTTTTTTCGCTTTTGGCACTCACTAAAAAGGTGAGAGTAAATAACAATGCACTATGAAAAGTGATAATCATAAATACTATACCAATCATTTCACGGCCAATTGCTGCAATAATTATTGGTAAGCCAACCAGTACGGTATTTGAATAGCTACTACCAAGAGCAAATACGCTATGGCGTTGATAATCACTGTGCTTAGTAATTAAAAATCGGTCTATTAAAGCGCCAATTATAAAAACACCCACAACCGCAATATAAAAACTTAAAAAGCCATTTAAGCTCACACTATTGTGTAAGTTAGCTTGCGCCATATTTAAAAATAAAAAAGCGGGGATACTAATATAAAAGGTAAATTTACTAATACCAGTTATATGTTGTTGTTCTAAAAATTGTGACTTAGTGCTAATAAAACCAGCAGTAACAATAAATACCAGCGGAAATATAATTGAAAAAATAGACACTAATATCGCCTTAAATAGTATTTAACCAGAGCTGTGGTTATTTAACGCCTAAACTCATCACTTTGCGGTAAATTAATTAAAATAAGTACAGCGCCTTTACCACCATATTCAAGCGGTGCTTGGTGCATTGCAATTACGTCAGGGTGTTGTACTAAATACTGCGGTACTTTGTGCCTGAGTATATGCCCACCAATGCCATGAATTATGCATGCACAATAGTAATGTTTCTTTTTGCATTCGTGGATCAAACCAGCTAGCTCATCTTTTGCAGACTCTTTATTTAAGCCATGCAAATCTAGGGTTAAATCTGGAACAAAGTCACCACGGCGTAGTTGCTTAGCTAAAAAGCGGTCTTGGCCATCTTGTACATAATTAACCGTACCATTGGTATCAATATCAGGTATATATTCATCCGAAAAGAAGAATTCTGACTGTTGTTGCTTTTTTTGCTGGGCAAACTGCTTTGCTTGTGACACTTTAGGCTTATTAGTAAAGCGGTGAGTGTCTTGTTTAAAAACGCGCGCACCAGTGATACTTTGACGAAACATGTCAATGTCATCATTGCTAATTGGGCTGTTTGAATAAGGATCTTTTTTCATAGCGGCAGTCTAAACAAAAAAAGGGTAAAAATCGAGATAAAAGGCGTTACAATAGGGCAATCGGGAGGCGATTGTGGCCTCGATTGAATTAATAATTTTGAAAGTAGCAGGCAGGCAATACACATGAGTGAATTACAAATAGAAGAAGCAACGCTAGAAGAAGCTGTAGCAGAACTTTCAACCTTACACGACTGGTTACGTTGGACTACAAGCCAATTTGCCAGCAGTGGTATTTTTTTTGGTCACGGTACTGATAATGCGTGGGACGAAGCGGTAAATTTATTATTACCCGCATTAAGCTTACCAATAGATGCGCCGAAAGAATTAATGCATGCGCGTTTAACGAGTACAGAAAAAAACAGCTTAGCGGGCTTAATTGCTGAGCGTATTAACGATTTTACCCCAGTGCCGTATTTAACCAACATTGCTTGGTTTGCGAATATGCCATTTTATGTAGACGAGCGCGTGCTTATTCCACGTTCGCCATTTGCAGAGTTAATTAATAACCGCTTTACCCCTTGGCTTGAAGAGCCTGAGTCGGTTAAGCGTATTTTAGATTTATGTACGGGTTCTGGTTGTATCGCGATTGCACTTGCACAAGCGTTTGAAAATGCGCAGGTAGATGCGGTTGATATTTCTTATGAAGCCTTAGAAGTAGCCGACATAAATATTACAGACTACCAGTTAAGTGAACGAGTATTGCCAATTCAGTCAGATGTGTTTAGTGGTGTACCAGGGCAAACATACGACCTGATCATAGCTAACCCGCCGTACGTTGATGCTGAGGACATGGCCGACTTACCGCGTGAGTTTCATCATGAACCAGAACTTGGTTTGGCTTCAGGCCACGACGGCCTAGACGTAACCCGCACTATATTAAGCGAAGCAAGTAAGCACCTTACTGCAAACGGCTTGTTGTTTGTAGAGGTAGGTAACTCTATGGTACATATGGATGCATTGTATCCGGGTGCGCCATTTGAATGGGTTGAGTTTGAACAAGGTGGTTTAGGTGTGTTTGTTATTAGCAAACAGCAACTTGATGAGTATTTTGCACAATAAAAATCAATATCATTTATAGAATATGTATTTGAATATAAATTGATATAAGTAAATAGCCGAGTGTAAAGCTCGGCTATTGGTAGTCATTAGGAATGAGGAAAAGTAATGGCAGGTAATAGCATTGGACAGTTATTTAAAGTGTCTACTTTTGGTGAGAGCCACGGTGTTGCATTAGGCGGCGTTGTTGATGGTACACCAGCAGGTCTTGAAATCACCGAGGCCGACCTACAAATAGATTTAGACCGTCGTAAACCGGGGCAAAGTCGTTATACCACGCAGCGTCGTGAAGACGATCAGATAAAAATTCTTTCAGGCGTATTTGAAGGTAAAACCACAGGTACTAGCATAGGTTTACTTATTGAAAACACCGATCAACGCTCAAAAGATTACGGCAAAATTAAAGATGTGTTTCGCCCAGGTCATGGCGATTACACCTATTGGCATAAATACGGCCTGCGCGATTATCGCGGTGGTGGTCGCTCATCAGCGCGCGAAACGGCAATTCGTGTTGCTGCGGGCTCTATTGCTAAAAAATATTTAAAACAATTTCATGGTATCGAAATAAAAGCCTGCTTAAGTCAGTTAGGGCCAATTAAAGCAGACGTTTTTGATTGGAACGAAGTTGAAAACAACTTATTCTTTTTTCCTGATGTGAGCAAGTTAGAAGCGCTTGATGAATATATGCGCGGCCTTAAAAAGCAAGGTGACTCAGTAGGCGCAAAAGTAAAAGTAGTGGCAAGTAATGTACCTGTAGGCCTTGGTGAGCCAGTATTTGACCGCCTTGACGCCGAACTTGCGCATTCGTTAATGAGCATTAACGCGGTTAAAGGTGTTGAAATTGGCGACGGCTTTGATGTAATTGAGCAAAAAGGCTCAGAGCACCGCGATGAACTAACACCACAAGGGTTTACCTCTAACCATGCGGGCGGCGTATTAGCGGGTATTTCTACTGGGCAAGATATTATTGCTTCTATTGCGCTAAAACCTACCTCAAGCATTACCATACCGGGTAACAGTATAAATACTGAAAACGAAGCGGTTGAGATGATCACCAAAGGTCGTCACGATCCGTGTGTAGGTATTCGTGCTGTGCCAATTGCTGAGGCGATGATGGCCATTACTTTAATGGATCATTTGCTACGTCAACGTGGACAAAACCCACATGTACACCACGAGCATGGGCCGATACCCGGTTCGGTATAATTAGAGTTACATTAAGTAGATAATAAAAACGCGGGCGATCCGCGTTTTTTGTATTTGTTTATCAGTGCAAGTTCAACTTTTTTACTAAAGTTAATTAAACAGGTTTGAGGGAGCTAAATGTGACAATGACAAATAACGTAAAGGCTCAGCAACAAGCTGCATTGAAAAGGCTGGAGCGTTTTAGCTTCATTACCGACAGCAGTTTAAAAATTCCTTTTACTAACTTTAAAGTTGGTGCCGATGCGATTATTGGTTTATTGCCCGTTGCCGGTGATATGGCCGGTTTTATTTTATCTGCTTATGTATTAATTGAAGCGCAGCGCTTAGGTGTTAGCTGGACTATAAAACTACGTATATTAGTTAATATGCTTATCGACTTTGTGGGCGGTTTACTACCCATAGTAGGCGATATTTTTGATGCTTACTTTAAAGCAAACACCCGAAACACCCAGCTGCTAAAAAAATACTTAGCGCAGCAAAAGTAATAAAGCAATTTAGCTTTTACCCTTGTTAAAAAAGTATTCTGCAATAACCTGCTTTTGTTGACCAAACTGATCTGAAATCCCTATACCTACACCTATTATTTGCCCCTGTGCTTTAGGTGGGTTAGCCTGTATTTGTTTATTTATAACAGCCAGTTGAGGGCTTTTCTCGTTAGCTAATAATGTTAAATGTGGCTGAAAGTTTTGAAAAACATTAGGGCTGCCGTAGCGCTTAAATGCAGTTAACTTGTTGGGGTAGTTTTTAACCCAAGTAGGCACTGCAGCATTTCGCTCGCGCAGCGGTTCAATGGCAAGTGTTATCTCGTCAGATAGTCTTTGTAATTGGCGCGACGGCTGTAAATTAATAAAAGCCCAATTACTTTTAGTTACGCTAAAGCCTTCAGCGGTTATGGGAAATGGTTGCTGTTGCGCTACGATGTTTTTTACCGCAAGTTTAATTGCCTCCTCTGTACCGGGCGCAAAGTCAGTTAAATATAAAGTAGCGTGTACCGGCATGCCTTTATCGTAAAAGCTAACCATACCCGCTTGTTTTAATACATCACTGGTTTGCGCCATTAAAGTAATGATTGGTTGCGAAGGAATAGCAAACACATTAATACTGATGTTTTTTGCAACAGCAGGCAGTGATACACCCATAAGCCCAAGCAGGGCAATAAATAAAAATTTAACCTTTTTTATACTCATTAGTTTAAACATAATTTTAGTATTTCATTAAGCAGCTCTGTCGTTATAGTGATGGTAAGGGTTATTGCTCAAGCAGTAAATACGCCAAACAGTATAAATACCAGCTATTTGACAGCACCTTATATAGCTATTATTAGCAAGCCCCACGGGCTTTATAAAACGCCGTTACATGGAAGTGTTAACCCGCTATCCAATTTTTTACATTCGCTGCGAAAGCCCGTACAATTCACCTCGTTTTTAGCGCGCACATTTTTAATATAATGAGCAGTAAGCCCTATATTCAGAGTAAGTAATTAAACTTTTATGCATAAAATTGCTGATTTAATTTCTATTTTTGCAGCCACTTTTGACCAAAGCTATAATACGCGGCTGGTTAAAGGCGAGCACGAACCTATTTATATTCCTAGCTGTGATAAAACGCCGTATCACCAAATTGTGTTTGCTCATGGCTTTTACGCCAGTGCCCTGCACGAAATAGCACATTGGCTGGTGGCGGGAGATAAGCGCCGTTTACTTGAAGATTACGGCTATTGGTATTGCCCCGACGGCCGCGATAAGCAAAAACAAGCCGAATTTGAAAATGTAGAAATAAAACCGCAAGCCATTGAGTGGCTATTGAGTACCGCCGCAGGTTTTGAATTTAATGTGTCGGTAGATAATTTAAATGGCGAGCAAACGTGTCGTTTTGATTTTCAGCAGCGAGTACACCAACAAGTTTTAACACTTATTAATAACGGTTTTAACTCCCGTACCGAGGCATTGCTAAAAGCACTAAGCCATTTTTATAATACGCCATGGCCAATGAGTGCACAGCAATTTAATTGGCAACATCCCAAGGAGCTCAAGGATGCAGTTTAAGTTAGGTTTAATTATAAACCCGCTAGCGGGTTTAGGCGGCACTGTAGCGTTAAAAGGTAGCGATGGCGCAGCAACTGCAGCCAAAGCGCTAGCACTTGGCGCTCAGCCTAAAGCTAATAGTCGTACAAAAGCCGCACTTGAAGTATTACTGCCTTATAAAAACCAATTAACTATTTATACAGTAAATGGCGATATGGGCGAGCACTGTGCTAAAGCACTCGGCTTTAAGGTGCAAGTAATATATAACAGCAATGCTATAACCACAGCCAACGACACAGAGCAGGCTGTAAAAGCACTTAAAGAGCTAGGTGTAGATTTAGTTTTATTTGCTGGAGGCGACGGCACAGCGCGTAATATTTGTCATGCTGTTGAGGACACAATACCCGTACTGGGTATTCCTGCTGGCTGCAAAATACACTCAGGGGTATATGCAATCACGCCAAAAGCAGCAGGGCGTGTAGTCGAAATGCTGGTAAAAGGCGATTTAGTTACCTTAGGTGACGCCGATGTAATGGACATTGACGAAGAGGCATTTAGACAAGGCACAGTTAAAGCAAAACGTTATGGCGAAATGCAAGTACCAAGCGAAGTGCGTTACATGCAAGCGGTTAAAAATGGTGGTAAAGAAACCGACGAGTTAGTGCTTGTAGATATTGCCGCCTATGTGGTGAGTGAAATGGATGAGGACACTTTTTACATTATGGGCAGTGGCTCAACCGTTGCCGCAGTGATGGAAGAAATGGGACTAGAAAATACACTTTTAGGTGTCGATTTAGTTAAAGATCAAACCCTTATAGCGCAAGACCTAACCGCAGCGCAATTACTTGAGCATACGCAAGGTCAAAAAACTAAATTAGTGATCACCTTAATTGGCGGCCAAGGACATATTTTTGGTCGTGGTAATCAACAGCTTAGCCCCGCGCTTATTCGCGCTATTGGCACTAATAACATTATAGTAATAGCTACAAAAACAAAATTGCAGGCTTTAAATGGCCGCCCACTTATTTGTGACACCGGCGATAGCAGTTTAGATGATGAACTAACCGGTTATATTAAAGTTACATGCGGATTTAACGACCACATTATGTATGCAGTAGGGTATTAATACCCATTGCAAAACCAGGAGACAGAATAAATGAGTTTAGTAAACTATATTGATGCAGCCCAACACTATTTTGATGATTTAGTGATTAAAGCCACCGATGATGAATTATTTGCAGGAGGCTATTTGCGAGGTCACTTTGACTTAGCAGTAGGGTATGCGCAAGTAGAAAAGCTAACTATTAGCACAGATGAACTTAACGAAACCGTAGAGCAAAGCTTAGTGAAGGCTTATCATAATGGTGAACTTAATGAAGATGACAAAACCCTTGTTGCTCGTTTGTGGGAAGAAGTAAAAGCATTGGCCTGAGTAAACCTAGGCTAAAACTAATTTAAACGCGATACGCTACTGGCTTATCGCGTTTTTTTTGTTTAAAAGTATTGATATGAGGGAGTTAGCCTCAGGTTAATTTACTGTTGTGTAAAGATAGGATATGGTTATTGAAAATATGATTTAGAGAGCTTTAAAGAATGAATAATAACCAAAGTGCAGTGCCAACTGGTTTAATTGCACGATTTTTAAATTTTGTTGAACGGGTAGGTAATAAGCTTCCTGATCCGGCCATTATATTTTTGTTTGCCATGTTACTAATTTGGTTTTTGTCGTGGTGGTTTTCAGGCGTAAGCTTTGATGCAATAGATCCACGTACCGGCGAAGCCATTATTATCAATAATATGCTAGCAAGTGATTCGCTCGCCACCTTTTTATCCTCTATGGTAAAAACCTTTACCGGCTTTGCACCCTTAGGCGTAGTGTTAGTGGCTATGTTAGGTGTGGGGGTTGCAGAGCATTCGGGCTTTATTAATACCGGCCTTAAGTTAATGCTTAAAGTGACGCCTAAAAAGTTATTAACGCCTTCAATTATTTTAGTGGCCATTGTAAGCCATACCGCAACTGATGCAGGTTATGTATTAGTTATTCCACTAGCTGGGGTTATATTTTATGCTGCAGGGCGCCATCCGCTTGCGGGTATTGCTGCTGCATTTGCTGGTGTGAGTGGTGGTTTTGGGGCTAACTTTATTCCATCGGGTATCGACCCATTGCTACAAAGTTTTACCCAAAGTGCGGCGCAAATAATTAATCCTGCAATGACAATTAACCCGTTAAATAACTGGGCATTTGCTTCAGCATCTAGCTTATTTATAGTGGCATTAGGCTGGTATATTACCGATAAAATTATAGAACCACGTTTACAAAAAACCGCGGTAGATGGCGCTAAAGAAGATTTACCCGTATTTGAAGATGCCCGCAGTGATGAAAAACGTGCATTTATAATTGCCAGTTCAGTTATGGTTGCAGGCCTTGCGCTACTTGCTTATGTATCGGCAGATAGTAACTCGGCAATGCGCAGCAGCGATGGCTCGTTAACTAATTTTAGCTCGCCATTAATGCAATCTATCGTACCGTTAATCTTTTTATTATTTTGGATACCCGGCGCGGTTTACGGCTTTACCGTAGGCACCTTTAAAACCTCTAAAGACATGATAGATGCCATGAGTAAAGCGATGAGCGGCATGGCATATTATATTGTAATGGCATTTTTCTGTTCGTTATTTATTGCCGCATTTAGTAAATCAAACTTAGGTGCATTGCTAGCAATCGAAGGCGCGCAGTTATTAAAAGCAATGCAGTTGCCAAGTGCAGTAACGGTTGTGGGAATTATCTTTTTAACCGGCTTTGTAAACTTGTTTGTTGGTTCAAGTTCAGCTAAATGGGCATTACTTGGCCCCATATTTGTACCTATGCTAATGCAACTTGGTATTTCGCCAGACTTAACTCAAGCGGCTTATCGTGTTGGTGACTCAAGCTCTAATATTATTACACCGTTAATGCCCTATTTCCCATTAGTGGTGGTGTACTGTCAAAAGTATGTGAAAGGCACCGGCATAGGCACTTTAATTGCTATTATGCTACCGTACTCAATCGCCTTTATGATTGGCTGGAGTATCTTTTTATTAGGTTACTGGGCACTTGGTATCCCACTAGGGCTTGATGCCAGCTACGTTTACCCAGCGCTAGCGCCTTAACGTAAAACAAATAGGTAATATAGTAAAAGCCTCATCATGAAATTGGTGGGGCTTTTTTGTGTTAAGAGATCAGATTTAACCGTAGGGCAAACACTGTACCCCGAATAAAGTAACCTTAATAAAAGTAATGCTAAAAGTTACTATGGCATTGCCTTCCTCATTTACAGCTCTTTGTTTAAATGCTTTTAAGTGAGTTATTCACCAAGAAGGTAAGAGACGCTGCGCTTTAGAGAAGTAATAGAGCAGTGCAGATAAGAAAGGGGTGTGCAGGCGAGAATTTAGCTGTGAGGTGGAAATAAAATATCGTGTTTATTTTCTCAGGGGAATATTATTTTCTGCCTAGAGCCTAGAGCCTAGAGCCTAGAGCC
>NZ_JACJES010000027.1:0-29517 GCF_014164175.1 Pseudoalteromonas sp. SG44-5
AATGAGTTAATAGTATACAATATATAAGAATGAGACGGGCAAAATTTCATTCACCACCACAATAAGTAAGTATTATTTATAGCGTTTTTTAGCTCACAATGAGTAATTAGTAATTAGTAATTAGTAATTATTAATTAGTAAAGCTGAGTTGCAATCAATGCCCAATTAGGCTGTTGTGCAGTGTACTCACTGAGCGCTATTAATAAATTGCATCAATTAGTATTTACACCGCATTAAGTAGGAGATGTACATGATGGGTAAAACAGTTTCATCAGAAGAAAATGCAAAACTGACCAAATGGCTTAAAAGTAAACGTCATGACAAAGGGCATACAATGCGCAGTTTAGCGCAGTTATTGGGTACACCACATTCGTTTATTGGCAAAATTGAAAACCAAGAGCGCCGCTTAGATGTAATTGAATTTGTGCGCTACTGTAATGCACTCGAAGTTGATCCGCATGAGGCATTAAACTTACTTAAAGTTGATTAATAGCCGCAAGTTACTTGGCATATTTTAATGCACCTTTAAATATGCCAAGTAAATAATTTATTTTAAGTATTGAGTTTAAGTATTTTGGTGATAATTACGCTCTAGCTGATACAGTTTATGACGAATTAAGTATAAAAATATCAACGATGGCAACACCATTAATGCCGTAAGAATAAAAAATAGCGACCAGTTACCCGCTAGCCAATCATCTATTACTACCCCACTGTAACTCGACAGTAAAGTACGCCCTAAATTACCCAGCGACGCAAGTAACGCATAATGTGTTGCACTAAATGCTCTATCGCATAGCATGGATATAAATGCCACCATAGCTACTAGCGACCATGCCTGAGTAAAACCATCAACCACAATAGCCATGGCGTATAAATGCTCTTGTGGGCCGGCAAGTGCAATCCAAGAAAACATTAAATTAGATGCCGCCATTGCCACACCACTAATAAATAAGCCTTTAACAATGCCGTATTTATGATTAAAAATACTGCCTAAAAAGGCAAATACGATGGTAATTAATCCGGTGCCTAGCTTAGAGTAATTGGCTATTTGGGTATTACTAAAGCCAACCTCTTTATAAAATACAATCGACATGCGAGCTAAAAACGCTTCGCCAATTTTAAATAAGAAAATAAATGCAAGCAGTGCCAACGCGGTTTTAACGCCATTTTTAGCAAAAAAGGTTTTAAACGGATCAACCACAGTAACTGCAAGCCAAGCGAGTGTTTTAGTTAATGGTGTTTGCTTGCTGGCGGCAAGTTTTTCAAGGTATACCCGCTCAAGCTCAGCGTGCACTGCTTCGCGGTTTGATTCGGGTTCTTTTGCCCAAAATACACAGCTCATTAGTAGCAGCATTATGGCGGATAAAAAGTAGTATACTTGCGGCCAATCTATCGAAGGTATATCGGCCATATAAAACGGAATGGCCCCAAGTAGCGCATAACCCGACCACCAACCCGAGGTTGCCATGGCAGCGGCGGCGGTCGCTTTGTGAGATTCATTTTCGCCCAGGGCGTCTATTCTAAAAGCGTCAATAGCAATATCTTGAGTGGCAGAGGCTATGGCTATTAATAAACAAAGTGCGGCGACGAGCGCTAAATTGGCTTTTAAATCAAGCCCTGCTAATAGCAGTGTGCCAAGTAAAATAAAGCTTTGGCAAAACAGTATCCAGCTTCGGCGTTGGCCTAACCATTTGTATAAAAAGGGTAGTTTGGTACGATCAATTAACGGCGACCATAAAAAGTTAATGCTGTAAGCGCCAAACACAATGCCAAATAAGCCAATCATACTGCGGCTTAAGCCTTCGTCTTTTAGCCATGCCGACATTACAGAGCCAATCAGCACCCATGGAAAACCACTACTCATACCAAATATAAAAATATTGATAAGGCGTTTGTCTTTAAAATAAGAAAAATATTCGCGAATAGAGAGTGTTTTGCTCATAGGGCCTTCATTGGCTTTAACACAGAGCAGCTAGGCTGCTCTTTTAATTGTTACAGGGGAACTTGTTCAAGTAATTTAATATTTAAAATAACTACAGGCTCTTTGGGTACAAAGTCGTAGCCAATTTTTTCGTTAAATCCGGTTTTTACCGCCATAATTTTATCTAGCGTGTCGTAGCCGTCCATTACATTGCCAAATACCGCAAACCCCCATTCTCTGCCAGGGTTTAAATGGTCGTTATCGTCCATATTAAAAAAGAATTGGCGCGTTCCTGAATGAGGTTGGCGGTCTTGATACGCCATAGCTATGCTATACATATCGTTTTTTAAGCCATTACCGCTTTCGTTAAAAATAGGATCGTTTTCGTGTAGTCCATCGTAGTCTTTATCGTAGCCGCCACCTTGAATAACAAAGTCGCGGTCGTTTTCTACATCACGCTCAATACGATGAAACACACTGCCTTGATAGCTTTTATCCATTACGTAGGTTAAAAAGTTATTTGCAGTAATGGGGGCTTTAGAGCGGTCAAGCTCAATCACTATGCTACCCAGTGAAGTGACTATTTCAACACGCGGAAAAATATTATCTTTTTGTACAAAACGGCCTTCTTTAGCAGCAAGCGTAGTGGTACTAAAGAATAGGCTTAAGCAGATTAAAAAAAGTCGTTTCATTGTTAACCTTCTAAAAATTCTATTAATTCAGGGTCAGATACAATGCGGGTAATAATTTGCTCAGTCAACTTATTAAGCTGACCTTCTATTTTTGCTCTGTCGTGCCCCAGTGGCCCTGCTAAATTAGCATTGCCTCGGTATACTTTGCTAAAGTTACTGGTAGCGCGAATAACACGCACGCCAAACTCTATAGAAGCCGCGCTGGTGTGGCTCATTAGTTTTTCGGTAACAACTGCTTGCAAAGCATGAATATCTACTTCAAAGCGCACCGTGGCTAAGTTAGAAATGCTGGCACCGTTACGACTTAGGGCGCTGTCGAGCGCACTTTTTACTGAGGCTGTAATACCATGGCTGGCAAAAGTTTTGGTTTTGTCAGACTCTATAAGTTTTAAGGTGGCAGTATCGCCTCTTAAATCAATTACACTGGTACTTAAGCTGCTGTTGATTGAACTTATTTGCCCATTTTTATAAACAGGATTAAGTATTATCTGATTTGGCTGATTACTACATGCAGGCAGTGCCAAAAACACCAACCAAGGTAAAAGGTATTTTATAATTTGCATTTATAACATTCCGGTATTTTTTGTGGCACTAAGTACAACAAACTTTTTGTTAGAACCTAGTAGCTTGCAGTTACCAAACATACGGTTTAGTTTGTCGTGGTAATCTAAATGACGGTTACCAATAATACGCAATTCGCCACCTTCTTTTAAAGTATCTTTTGCTTCTTTAAACATTTGCCATGCAATGTGGTCGGTAACCGCTTGAGCTTGATGAAATGGCGGGTTACATAGCACCATATCAACACTGTCGCGCTCAAATCCCGATAAACAGTCATTTTCAACAAATGAACATTGCTCATATTTAGCTTCCATATTGAGCTCTACATTCAAGCGTGCCGATTCAACGGCCATATACGACTCATCAACAAAAGTAATATTTGCATTTGGGCAACGCGATAATGCCATTAAACCCACCACGCCATTACCACAGCCTAAATCAATAATGCTTTTAGCTTTATTGGTTTCTGGTAAGTAGTTAAAAAAGAACCGTGCGCCAATATCTAATGAATCACGCGAAAACACATTTGCATGGTTACTAATAGTAAAGTCAGTGCCTTCAAGTGGCCAATTTACCGGAAAATCAGCGGCTTTATACCCACCTTGTGCGTGGCTTATAATTAAGCGTGACTTTTTAACCGCTAAACTTGTTTTTGTTTCGCCAATAAACTGCTCAAACGCTTTAATTGTTGAATTATGCACATCTTTTGTTTTTGCCGCGGCAATAACAGGCGTTCCGGGTGCAAGCACTTCGCTAAGCTCAGACAGTTGATACTGTAAAAAGCCTAATGTGCGTGGTACTTTAATAAGTACCAAATCAACTTGTTCAGGTAAAGCCGATAAACTATCGAGCTGGCTAAAGGTAATAGCAGGTATTTTATTCTCTGCTAAGTTATAAGCTGCTGCTTGGTGGCTAATATAAGAGTCGTTTACTGAACAAACAGTTAATTGCTTGTGGCTAAAATAACAAGAAAGCGCGCCAAAACTATCATTTAAAATCAGCAAAGAGCGACAATCAGGATGATGTTCGCTAACATAGTCGATTAAATATTCGTCGGCTGAATCCCAAGCTTGTAAGCTGCGGTTTTTTTGATCCAAAGGAAAGCGTTCAAGAGTAAAGGTTTTATCGCCGAGCTGTGCTTGCATGGTCATAATAGTTTAGTGATCAGTAATCAAATGATAGGTAAATTCTAACATGCAACGGCCAAACGCCAACCCCCAACTGTTACCAAATGGCTTTTCTTATCAAAGTAGGGCGCTTAGTGCACAAAAAAGCCTCGATTTGTTCTACTATTTACAGCAAAACCTGTGTTGGCAGCAGCCTAATGTTACGGTTTACAATAAAACGGGGCCAATTCCTCGGCTGCAGTGTTTTATCAGTGAAAACAATATTGAGTATGGTTATTCTCACAGTAAGTTAATAGTAGAGCCTTGGCCTGATGTTTTACTGGCAATGCGCAAACGTTTAGAGCGGCATTTAAACCAGCCATTAAATTCACTATTAGTAAATTATTACCGCGATGGTAACGATACTATGGGGTGGCATAGCGACGATGAAGCAGAGCTTGGCCATCAACCTACTATTGTTTGTATATCGCTTGGGGCTGAGCGAGTATTAAAACTAAAACACAAAGCTAGCAATAAAGTTACTGATTTAAAGCTCCGTAGCGGCAGCTGTTTAATTATGAGTGGCAATAGTCAGCGCGACTATCAACACGCTATTGCTAAGCAAACTACCTTGGCTCATCCGCGAATAAGTTTAACCTTTCGCTTGATAAAGCGTTAGCCATTAGGCTTAGCAAGTTGCTATAGTGGGCTTATAAATAAGTAACAATAATGGTTTATGTCATGCAGCAACAAATTCAACAAAAAATCAGCGATGCAATTGCCTGTAAGCATTTAAATGTAATTAACGAAAGCCATATGCACAGTGCTGGCAGCGACTCGCATTTTAAAGTGATAGTGGTTAGCGAAGAGTTTGCTGGTAAGCGCTTATTACAGCGCCATCGCGAAATTAATGAAATTTTAAAAGATGAATTAGCCAATCATATTCATGCACTGGCTATTCATACTTATACGCCAGATGAGTTTGCTGAACATAATGGTGA
Organism: Pseudoalteromonas sp. SG44-5; assembly: GCF_014164175.1. NCBI lineage: Bacteria > Pseudomonadati > Pseudomonadota > Gammaproteobacteria > Alteromonadales > Pseudoalteromonadaceae > Pseudoalteromonas > Pseudoalteromonas sp. SG44-5. Next base: position 5,285 of record NZ_JACJES010000027.1, read on the forward strand.
AGCGCCTGATTCACCCAATTGTATGGGTGGCTCTAAGTCAGCTTAAACAATTAATAGCGATTTGATTGATGTTTACACTCAAGATTAACTGATCAGATCAGTGTTTTTAGTATTAGCCTTTAAACTAGCGCTAATTTTTATTGTAAAGATATAGGATGATCAATGGTCATTAAGCCTAAAATTCGTGGATTTATCTGCACCAATGCCCACCCAGTGGGCTGTAGCGAACATGTTCAAGAACAAATTAATTATGTAAAGCAACAAGGTGCATTAAAAAATGCCCCTAAAAATGTATTAGTTATTGGTGCCTCTACAGGCTATGGCCTTGCATCGCGTATTACTGCGGCGTTTGGTGGCGGTGCTAAAACATTAGGTATTTTCTTTGAAAAAGAAGGCACTGAGCGCAAAACGGGTTCTGCAGGTTGGTACAATACAGCTGCATTTCAAAATGCTGCAGACGAAGCAGGCCTTTGGTCAAAAAATATTAATGGCGATGCGTTCTCAAACGAAATTAAGCAAAAAGCAATTGATACTATTAAAGCCGATTTAGGCAAAGTAGATTTAATTATTTACAGCTTAGCGTCTCCGCGTCGTACCGATCCTAATACCGGTGAAGTGTTCTCATCTACGCTTAAGCCAATTGGTAATGCAGTTACAACTAAAAACCTGAATACCTCAAAGCGTGAAATTGATGAAATAACCGTTGAAGCGGCAAACCAAGATGATATCGACAATACTATTAAAGTAATGGGCGGTGAAGATTGGGAAATGTGGATTGATGCACTAAAACAAGCCGATGTGCTAGCCGATAACTTCAAAACCACTGCTTATACCTACATAGGTAAAGAGCTAACATGGCCAATATACGGGCATGCAACGATTGGTAAAGCAAAAGAAGATTTGGATCGTGCAACGGCTGCTATTAAAGCTTCGACTAGTGATTTAAATGGCGAAGCGTATGTATCGTCACTTAATGCGGTAGTAACACAAGCTAGCTCGGCTATTCCTATTATGCCTTTGTATATTTCTGCTTTATTTAAAGTAATGAAAGCCGATGGCACCTACGAAGGTACTATTGAGCAAATACAGGCGTTATTTAGCGAAAACTTATACGGCGACACGCCACGTTTTGACGAAGGCGGTCATTTATTCCAAAACTATAAAGAGCTAGAAGATGACGTACAAGCACGTATTCAAGCTATTTGGGATAAAGTAGATACTAGTAGCATTGATGAACTAACCGATTATGTTGGTTATCATAATGAGTTTTTACGCTTGTTTGGTTTTGGTATACAAGGCGTTGATTATGAGCAAGAGGTTGACCCTGTTCAGCCTATTGCGAATATGATTGACTAATCAATTGTACAAAACAGTTTGAAAAGTCGCCTAGTGCGACTTTTTTATTACTGATTTTTTTATAAAAATAATGTTTCTTAGTAAACGTACAACTTTGGTCTAGCTTGAATTTTATTAAATAGCTACATCAAGCGTAAATAAGTCTTTCTCTGGTATAATTTTTATAAATACACTCGCATAGTGTTGCACAATGATGTTAAAATCATAGCAATATGTGAGGAGTTTTACTGCGTTGCTTGTTTAGTATTTATAGCAAGTTAGTTTTACACAACTTGTTATAGTTAATATGGCGACGTGGTTGATACGATTTTTCAGTTTCTTTCCGTTAATGTAGTGCAAGTGCGTATGATCAATATAAAAAAAGGTCTGGACTTACCCATAGAGGGCGCTCCTCAGCAAGTTATTCATGATGGTTCTACCGTCAAACGTGTAGCTGTGCTAGGTGAAGAATTTATCGGTATGCGTCCAACCATGCATGTTCGTGTGGATGACCAAGTGAAAAAAGGCCAGGTACTTTTTGAAGATAAAAAGAACCCAGGTGTATTATTTACTGCTCCAGCTTCTGGCACAGTAAAAGAAATTAATCGTGGTGCTAAACGTGTACTGCAATCTGTTGTTATTGAAGTTAACGGCAGTGAGCAAATCACCTTTGGTACTTTTTCTGATGCCGAGCTTTCGAGCTTAGATCGTGAAAAAGCCAAAGAAGTACTTATACAGTCTGGTCAGTGGACAGCACTTCGTGCTCGCCCATTCAGTAAAGTAGCGGCAGTGGATGCAAATCCTAGCTCTATTTTTGTGACCGCAATCGACACTAATCCACTTGCTGCAGATCCTGCGGTAATTATTGCTGAAAATGTGCAAGCATTCGAAGCAGGTTTAGCTGTTGTGTCGCGTTTAACCGACGGTAAAGTATTTGTTTGTAAACAAGCAGGTAGCCAAGTTCCTAGCTCATCTATAGCTCAAGTAGAAGTACATGAGTTTGGTGGTGTGCATCCGGCTGGCCTTGTTGGCACACATATCCATCATCTTGATGCAGTATCTATTAGCAAGCAGGTTTGGCATATTGGTTACCAAGACGTTATCGCCTTTGGTCACTTATTCCTTACCGGTGAAATTTACACTGATCGTGTAATTTCTCTTGCAGGTCCTCGCGTTAAAAACCCTCGTTTAGTGAAAACACAATTAGGTGCTTCATTGGATGATTTAGTTGCTGGCGAATTAGAAGACGGTGATAACCGTGTTATTTCTGGTTCAGTATTGTCAGGTTCTATTTCAAACGGTGTTCATGCATTCTTAGGTCGTTACCACGTTCAAGTATCTGTTTTACTTGAAGGTCGCGAAAAAGAATTGTTTGGTTGGATTGCACCAGGTAGTGATAAATTTTCCGTAACGCGTACCTTTATTTCTCACCTTGCACCGAGTCGTTTATTTAAAATGACAACGTCAACAGGTGGTTCAAAACGTGCCATGGTACCAATTGGTAGCTATGAGCGTGTAATGCCGTTAGATATTTTGCCAACTCTATTATTACGCGACCTATTGTCACGCGATGTAGACAGTGCAATGTCATTAGGCGCGCTTGAACTAGATGAAGAAGATTTAGCGTTATGTACCTTCGTTTGTCCGGGCAAATACGAGTATGGCGCAGCCCTACGCGATTGCTTAACTACGATCGAGAAGGAAGGCTAGAGAGATGGGTTTAAAAAAATATCTTGAAGATATCGAGCCGAATTTTGAAGCCGGTGGTAAATATGAAAAGTTTTATGCTCTGTATGAAGCAGCAGCAACTATTTTTTATACACCAGGCTACGTAAATAAAGGCGCGACACACGTTCGTGACAACATCGACCTAAAACGCATGATGATTTTAGTGTGGATGGCAACGTTCCCTGCTATGTTTTTTGGTATGTTCAATATTGGTCATCAGGCCGCTGGTGCTTTAGCACAAGGTTTTGAACTAGCTAATATATGGCAAGTTGATTTGTTTCAACTGTTAGGCGGTCAATTAACCGCTGATGCAGGCTGGGGCGCTAAAATGTTCTATGGAGCGTGTTTCTTCCTACCAATTTATGCAGTTACTTTTGCTGTAGGTGGTTTTTGGGAAGTTATATTTGCTTCAGTGCGTAAACACGAAATTAACGAAGGTTTCTTCGTAACATCAGTGTTATTTGCACTTATTTTGCCAGCAACTATTCCTTTATGGCAAGTTGCGCTTGGTATTACATTTGGTGTTGTAATTGCTAAAGAAATCTTTGGTGGTACAGGTCGTAACTTCTTAAACCCTGCGTTAGCTGGTCGTGCGTTTTTATTCTTCGCATACCCTGCACAAATTTCAGGTGACACAGTATGGACAGCAGTAGATTCGTTCTCTGGTGCGACTATGCTTGGTCAAGCGTTTGTTGGCACACTTGATTTTTCAAACATGGAGTTATGGTGGAATGCGTTTTACGGTTTCATTCAAGGTTCTGTAGGCGAAACATCGACACTTGCATTATTAGTGGGTGGCTTGTTCCTTATTTACGTGCGTATCGCTTCTTGGCGCATAGTGCTAGGTGTATTTTTCGGTATGGTAATCACTGCATTACTGCTAAATACAGTTGGCTCTGAGACTAACCCCGTATTTGCTATGCCTTGGCATTGGCACTTTGTACTAGGTGGTTTTGCGTTTGGTATGTTCTTTATGGCTACCGACCCTGTGTCTGCTGCATTTACCGATAAAGGTAAGTTAGCTTATGGCGCGCTTATTGGTTTTATGGTTGTTATGATCCGTGTTGTGAACCCTGCTTTCCCAGAAGGTATGATGCTAGCAATCTTATTTGCTAACTTATTTGCTCCACTGTTCGATCACTTTGTAGTGCAAGCTAATATCAAACGGAGGTTGGCACGTAATGTCTAGTAATAACGAATCAATCGGTAAAACGTTAGCAGTAGTTGTTGCGCTATGTTTAGTGTGTGCAATTATCGTATCGTTTGCTGCTGTACAGCTTCGTCCTTTACAGCAAGCTAATAAAGCGAAAGATATTCAAAGTAATATCTTAGTTGCAGCGGGAATCGGAAAAGTTGAAAATGTTTCTGAAACATTCAACAACAAAATCGAAGTACGCTTAGTTAATATGAAAACGGGTGAGTCTTTTGCAAGCGACTCAAGTGAAGAAGTTCAGGCTAAGGTTAATGCATTTGACTTTGAAAAAAGCAAATTTGACCCTAAGCTAAGCTTTGCGCTTGCTGAAAAAGGCATTACTGATATTGCGGGCATTCAGCGCGTAACGACAGAGGCACCTGTATACATCTCTAGAGCAGATAATGGGTCAGTTGACACTATTATTGTTCCTATTCAAGGTTACGGTTTATGGGGCTTAATGTATGGTTTCCTTTCGCTTGAAAATGATGGCGAAACAATCAAAAACATTATCTTTTATAAGCATGGTGAAACACCTGGTTTAGGTGGCGAAATCCAAAATCCACAGTGGACTGCAAAATGGGAAGGTAAAGAATTACCTATCGATGTTGTAAAAAGTGGCGCTAGCAATGAGCATCAAATTGATGGTCTATCGGGTGCAACTTTAACGTCTAACGGTGTTGATAATACAGTTGACTTTTGGACTGGTGACAATGGCTTTGGTCCATTCCTTGCGGAAGTACGTAAAGGAGCATTGAAATAATGGCTGATACTAAAGAAATGAAAGCGGTCCTATTTGGCCCGGTTTTAGCTAACAACCCAATCGCACTACAAGTACTTGGTATTTGTTCTGCGCTAGCGGTAACATCTAGCTTAAAAAACGCATTAATCATGTCAATTGCTTTGACCTTGGTAACCGCGTTTTCTAGCTTCTTTATCTCGACTATTCGTAACCAGATCCCATCGTCAGTACGTATTATTGTACAAATGACGATTATTGCATCTTTGGTAATTGTTGTTGACCAAGTACTACAAGCATTTTCTTACGCTACGGCAAAAGAGCTTTCGGTATTTATCGGTCTAATTATTACTAACTGTATTGTAATGGGTCGTGCTGAAGCATACGCAATGAAGTCACCGCCACTTATGTCGTTTCTTGACGGTATTGGTAACGGTTTAGGTTATTCAGTAGTACTACTTACCGTTGGTTTCATTCGTGAACTATTTGGTAAGGGTTCACTATTCGGTGTTGATATTATCCCATTAGTACAAAATGGTGGTTGGTATCAACCTATGGGTCTATTGATATTACCACCGAGTGCATTCTTCATCATTGGTTTATTCATATGGGTACTACGTACTTATAAGAAAGACCAAGTAGAAGCTAAAGCGTAAGGGGCACACAGTGGAACATTATATTAGTTTATTTGTAAAAGCCGTTTTTATTGAAAACTTAGCGTTATCATTCTTCTTAGGCATGTGTACTTTTTTAGCAGTATCTAAAAAAGTAACCACATCAATTGGCCTAGGTGTAGCGGTTATTGTTGTATTAGGTATTTCGGTACCAGTTAATAACTTAGTTTACCATGCAGTGTTAGCACCGGGTTCACTTACGTGGCTTGGTTACCCAGATGCAGATCTTAGCTTTTTACGTTTCTTAACTTTCATTGGTGTTATTGCAGCACTTGTGCAAATTTTGGAAATGGCATTAGATAAGTTCTTCCCAGCACTTTACAACGCGTTAGGTATCTTCTTACCACTAATCACAGTTAACTGTGCAATTTTTGGTGCGGTATCTTTCATGGTTGAGCGTAACTATAACTTCGGCGAGTCTGTGGTTTATGGTATTGGCGCTGGTGTTGGTTGGGCACTTGCAATTACATTACTTGCAGGTATCCGTGAGAAAATGAAATATTCAGACGTTCCAGATGGCTTACGTGGTTTAGGTATTACCTTTATTACTGTTGGCTTAATGGCTCTTGGCTTTATGTCATTCTCTGGTATTTCACTGTAAAGGTAGCGAGGATAAATCATGGGTTATACTGATATTTTCTTAGGAGTTGGTGTTTTCATCGCTATCGTTGTACTACTAGTTTTAGTGATCATTGGTGCTAAATCTCAGTTAGTTGCAAGTGGCGATATCATCATTGGGATTAATGGCGACCCAGACAAAGCCATTAAAACATCAGCAGGTAGCAAGCTATTAGGCGCGCTATCTGAGTCAGGTATTTTCGTATCTTCTGCATGTGGTGGCGGTGGCTCTTGTGGTCAGTGTCGTGTACACATTAAAGAAGGTGGCGGCGATATTCTGCCAACTGAACTTGATCACATTTCTAAAGGTGAAGCCCGTGAAGGCTGTCGTTTAGCGTGTCAGGTAAATGTTAAAAATGACATGGAAATTGAGCTTGAAGAGTCAATTTTCGGTGTTAAAAAATGGGATTGTGAAGTTATCTCTAACGATAACAAAGCAACGTTCATTAAAGAACTTGTACTACAAATTCCAGATGGCGAGTCAGTGCCGTTCCGTGCGGGTGGTTACATCCAAATTGAAGCGCCAGCTCATCATGTTAAATATGCTGATTTCGATGTTCCAGAAGAGTATCGTGGTGATTGGAACCATTTTGGTTTCTTCGACCTGGAGTCAAAAGTAGACGAAGAAACAATTCGTGCTTACTCAATGGCTAACTACCCAGAAGAAGAAGGCATCATTATGCTTAACGTGCGTATTGCTGCTCCACCGCCAAGAAACCTAAGCCTGCCATGTGGTAAAATGTCTTCGTACATTTGGTCACTAACTAAAGGCGATAAAGTAACTATTTCTGGTCCATTTGGTGAGTTCTTCGCTAAAAATACTGACGCAGAAATGATCTTCGTTGGTGGTGGTGCTGGTATGGCGCCAATGCGTTCTCATATCTTTGATCAACTTAAACGTTTGAACTCTAAGCGTAAGATGAGCTTTTGGTATGGTGCACGTTCTAGACGCGAAATGTTCTATGTTGAAGATTTTGACGGCCTAGCTGCTGAAAACGATAACTTCGTTTGGCACACCGCGCTTTCAGATCCGCAAGCAGAAGATAACTGGGAAGGCTACACAGGCTTTATCCATAACGTGTTATTTGAGAACTATCTTAAAGATCACGAAGCCCCTGAAGATTGTGAGTACTACATGTGTGGTCCTCCAATGATGAACGCGGCAGTTATTACTATGCTTAAAGATTTAGGTGTTGAAGACGAGAATATCTTACTAGATGATTTCGGTGGCTAATAGCTAAATGGGTTGAATCTATTTCAACCCTTAAAGGTCAACAAGATCTATATCAAAACAACTTAGTTTTGGTTAAAATATCAGCCTCGTAGCATATTATGCTACGAGGCTTTTTTATTCATAAAGTTTTATTCTTAAATTAATAGAAGTAGGGTTGTGATGAATCGTGTAAGTATTCCCCAAGGCATAATGGCCTTGTTTTTAATATCGCTGATTTTTTTACTTAGTGGATGTAATGAAAAACCGCAGCCAGAGAGCTTTTACCTAGAAGGTAAAACAATGGGTACTACTTACCATATTAAATTTTACGATGAGCAGCCTCAGCGCGACGTAGTAGTGCTTAAAGAGGAAGTTGATGCTGTTTTACAAGATATAAATCAGTCTATGTCAACGTACATACCTGACTCTGAAATAAACACTTTTAACCGTTTACCAGCCAATGAAGTAATGCCAATAAGTGCAGACTTTAGAGCGGTTGTTACTGAGTCAATTCGATTAGGCGAATCAACTAAAACTCTCGATGTTACTATGGGGCCGCTCATTGATTTATGGGGTTTTGGCCCTAATAAAAAACCAACTAAGCGCCCAAGCGATGTAGCCCTAGCAAAAATGCTGGCAAATATTGGCGTTGATAAACTTACCTTAACTGAGCAAGGTTTGGCTAAAACCGTTGATGGCTTAGAGCTGACGTTTTCGGCAACCGCTAAAGGTTATGGCATAGATAAAGTAGCGCAACTTTTAGAAAGCCATAATATTAGTAACTATATGGTAGAAATTGGTGGCGAGCTGCGTATAAGCGGTGTTAAACCCAATAATCAAGACTGGAAAATAGCCATTGAACAACCTGATGCACAGCCAGGTGAGCGTGAAGTGCATCGAGTTTTAGCGCCCGGTACCAATGGTATTGCTACATCGGGCGATTACCGTATTTTTTATGAAATGGAAGGTGAAACATACAGCCATTTAATCGATCCAGTAACAGGTATGCCTAGCCGTCACGATTTAGTATCGGTAACCGTATTGCACCCAAGTGCTATGACAGCAGACGGGCTTGCAACGGCATTAACCGTAATGGGTATGAAAAAAGCCCAAGCTTATGCACAAAAACATGATTTACCAGTGTATTTAATAGGAAAGTCAGATGAGGGTTTAATAACATATTCAAGCCCTGCATTTAAGCCTTATTTATAACGCTTAGGTTTATATTTTAATCACTAAGGTATATAATAACAGTTGCTCAAATATGTTTGAGCCTAATTTATTGCTGAACAATAGGGGCTAAGCAATGTCACTTTTTCTTCTTACTTTTACTTTACTTATTTTGATTGTGGCAGCGATGGCTGTGGGCATGATTGTACAAAAAAAATCTATGGCTGGTAGTTGTGGTGGCCTAGGTGCCGTAGGTATTGATAAAGCCTGCGATTGCGATGATCCATGTGATAAACGTAAACAGCGCATGGCAAAAGAGCAAGTTTGGAAAGAAAATCAAATTATGTAACGTATTTTTTATTTAAAACATACGTGTAAAAAAAGCCCCCAATATTTAATTATTGGGGGCTTTTTTATATGCGTTATTAATAGCAGAGTAATAACGCATATAAAACGAAAACTAACTTAAGGCTAATTAAATTGTTATTGAACTGGACGTTGTTTTATCAATATAAATAAGCAAAATTTGATTAGGTATAAAAATTAATGAAGTAAAAATGCTAAATATTTATTATTTTTTCTTGTGCAGCCCACTCGCTTTGTTATACTCACGTTCGAACTTTCAATAAGTTTTGAAAGTTTGATTGATGCAAATCAATTTCCACTTAGCAAGTTTGTGCTAGTCGGATCTAATTGTATTTAGCAGCTGATTTTAGGCTTACAGCAGGTGTGATTTGCTATTTTTCATTATTTGCGTATTGAGTTATTTTTGTTATTAGTCATTTAAGTAGGTTAATGTCTTTGAACGCACTATCTTGTAATCATACTAATGTTCAGCTTGCCTTTGGCGAGAGTGCATTGTGTGGGCGCTTGAATAAGGCTGGAAAAGGCGTGTGCGTGGCTATAACATTAGTCGTATTTAATACCCTAATGCTGCTAAGCGGAGCTGCAGAGGATGCATTTAGCCTTGAAGCTTTGTTAAGCGATAACACTTTTGTAGAGCCGTTATTACTAACAATTGCTGAATTTTTAGCTTATCCGATTATTTCTAGCCAGTTACTTATTGGCCTTTGTTGGTTATTGTTTCATACATTTTCAGCACGTCGTGCTGGAATAATCCTCCGTAAAGCAGCCTTTGCTTTTAGCGAGGCTAAAGTTAGCCAACCAGTGCAAGCCGCACATGGTTGTCGTGCTCCACCTAGCTTTACAGGTTGTCTGTAAGGTTACCCCTTGTTATTGGTTTAATTATTTTGTCTTGCTGTAAATAATTAGCCTGTTGTAAACAAAGTAGCTCAGTGTTTTTTAAACACATTTCAGCCAACCACCACTCACCCAAGTTAACTTTTATTACGTTATATAAATGCGTTTAGAAAGCTGGGTTTGTTGCTAGGTCTTTATTGGCATGAGCTTTAGATTTTGAATAGCCCCCTTATTTTTTATAATTTGATATTAGTTAACTTGGGTTTACCGATAAACCGTTGCTTAGCGCTATTTTAAAGCAGCACCTTAGAACTTTTAGGTTTGTAGGATAGTCCCTTGATAATTCGTAACCTCTGTAATATTGCTTTAGCTAGTACAGTACTGGCGTTGTCAGGCTGTAAAGGCGGGATACTCGATCCAAAAGGGCAGATAGGCATTGATGAGAAAAACTTAATCATCATAGCTACTGTGCTTATGTTACTGGTAGTGATCCCCGTTATTGTGATGACTTTATATTTCGCTTGGAAATATAGAGACACACAAACTCATGAAATTTACGCTCCCAAATGGGCTCATTCTAATAAGATTGAAGCTGTTGTGTGGGCTGTTCCTATTGTTATTGTTGTTATTTTAGGTGTTATTACTTGGCAGTCTACGCAAGCGTTAGACCCTTACAAGCCAATTGAAGGCAAAGGCAAGCACCTCACTGTAGAAGTGGTATCGCTAAACTGGAAGTGGTTATTTATTTACCCTGAGCAAGGCATTGCTACGGTTAACGAGTTGGTGTTTCCGGCAAATGTACCGGTTGAATATAAAATTACTTCAGAGAGCACCATGAATTCATTTTTTATTCCGCAATTGGGGAGTCAAATATACTCAATGGCTGGCATGGAAACCAAACTGCATTTAATCGCCAATGAACCGGGTACTTTTAAAGGTTTTTCGGCCAATTACAGTGGTGCAGGTTTTACCGGTATGAAGTTTAATGCCATTGCTACTCCTACCCAAGCCGGTTTTGACAAATGGGTAAGCGATATAAAAGCACAAGGTAATAACCTTACTCATGCAAATTATGTTGAGCTGGCTAAAGCGAGCGAAAACAACCAGGTGGCCTATTACGGCGACGTTGAAGCAGGCTTATTTCATACCATAGTGATGAAATATATGGGCGCACACGGCGATATGAATAAAAAGCACCCTGCAATGGGTGAGCATTCAACGCACTCATCTCACAGCCAAGGCGAGGAATAACCATGTTGTTTTTAGGTAAACTTTCAATGGATGCAATTCCGTTTCATGAACCCATTATTATGGTAACCATGGCCGTTATTGCATTAGCTGGGCTTATTATTGCCGGGCTTATTACAAAATATAAAAAATGGGGCGTGCTGTGGCGCGACTGGATCACCTCGGTTGATCATAAACGCTTAGGCGTAATGTACATTTTATTAGCGTTAATTATGTTATTTCGTGGGTTTTCTGATGCCATTATGATGCGTGCTCAGTTAGCACTTGCTACCAGTGGCGCTCCTGGATATTTGCCACCAGAACATTACGACCAAATATTTACCGCACACGGCGTTATTATGATCATCTTTATGGCCATGCCATTTATGATAGGTTTAATGAATATTATAGTGCCATTGCAAATTGGCGCACGTGATGTCGCTTTTCCATTTTTAAATAACTTAAGCTTTTGGCTTACTGCCAGTGGCGCTATTTTAATTAATTTGTCACTTATTTTTGGTGAGTTTGCAAAAACAGGTTGGGTGGCTTATCCACCGCTCTCGGAGCTAACTTTTAGTGCCGGGGTGGGGGTCGACTATTATATATGGGCGTTGCAAATATCAGGGCTTGGCACATTATTAACCGCAGTGAACTTTTTAGTTACCGTGTTTAAAATGCGTGCACCAGGTATGAGCTTAATGAAAATGCCGGTTTTTACTTGGACCTGTACATGGGCTAATATTTTAATTGCCGCATCATTCCCTATTTTAACAGCCGTATTGGCCATGCTAACGCTTGACCGTTATCTCGATTTTCACTTCTTTACCAATGATCTGGGCGGAAACGCCATGATGTACATCAACCTATTTTGGGCGTGGGGTCATCCAGAGGTTTATATTTTAGTGCTGCCAGCATTTGGTGTGTTCTCTGAAATAATTTCTACCTTTACCAGCAAACGTCTATTTGGTTATAAGTCGATGATTTACGCCAGTGGTGCTATCTCTATTTTAGGCTTTATTGTGTGGTTACATCACTTTTTTACCATGGGTTCGAGCGCCAACGTTAATGCGTTTTTTGGGGTAATGACTATGGTTATTGCCGTACCAACCGGGGTTAAGTTGTTTAACTGGTTATTTACTATTTACCGTGGCCGTTTACGTATAACCGTACCCGTATTGTGGACGCTTGGCTTTATGGTTACCTTTACCGTAGGTGGCATGACCGGGGTGCTATTAGCAATACCTGGTGCCGACTACGTACTGCATAACAGTTTGTTTTTAATCGCACATTTTCATAATACTATTATTGGTGGCGCGGTATTTGGCTACCTTGCTGGCTTTGCATTTTGGTTCCCTAAAGCAATGGGCTTTAAGCTAAATGAAGGCTGGGGTAAAGGCGCATTTTGGTGTTGGATTATTGGCTTTTTTGTCGCGTTTATGCCGCTGTACGTATTAGGCTTTTTAGGTATGACCCGTCGTTTAAATCACACCAATAACCCAGATTGGAATATTTGGTTATACATAGCTGCAGTAGGCGCAGTCATTATTATGTTTGGTATTATTTGCCAAGTAATTCAATTGTATGTGAGCTTTAGAGACCGTGAAGCACTTGACGATGCTACCGGCGATCCATGGAACGGTCACACGCTTGAATGGTCAACATCGTCACCACCACAGGCTTATAACTTTGCCCAAATACCGCATGTTGACGATATTGATGCCTGGACCGACATGAAAGAAAAAGGCGAAGCTTATCAAGGTAAAATAAGCTATAGCCCAATTCATATGCCTAAAAACACTTCGGCAGGGGTACTTATGGCTGCTAGTTTAACCGCATTTTGTTTTGCCATGATCTGGCATATTTGGTGGTTAGCTGCGGCAGGTTTAGTAGGAGGCATAGCTATATTTATCAAACGTTGTTATGCAAGCGATGTTGACTACTATGTGCAGCCCGACGAAGTAGCACGTATTGAACAAGCACATAACTTAAGTGTCACTATTTTAGCCACTGATAAGGAGCTAAACGCATGAGTACCTTGTCTGTTAGTCAAGAGTCAGTAACTTTAAACTCTGCAATTGTAAATACCAAACAGGATCATGATGCTCACGCGCATCATGATACCTCTAGTAATACTACTTTTGGTTTTTGGCTTTACTTAATGACCGATTGCCTATTGTTTGCCTCGTTTTTTGCTACCTACGCGGTGTTGTTTATGAACACCGCTGGCGGCGTATCGGGTAAAGATATTTTTGAACTCGACTTTGTAGCAGTAGAAACTGCCGCACTGCTTATTAGTAGTATTACCTTTGGTTTTGCAATGATAGCCGCGCAAGGGCAAAAAAAGGCGCTGACGTTAATATGGTTAGCGGTTACTTTTTGTTTAGGCGTGGTGTTTATTAGTATGGAGGTTTACGAATTTAATCACCTAATTGTGCATGGCAATGGTCCACAAAAAAGTGCTTTTTTAACCTCGTTTTTTGCATTAGTTGGCTTGCATGGTTTACACGTAACCGCAGGTTTAATTTGGATGAGTGTAATGATGATTGAAGTTGCTAAACGTGGCTTAGGTAAAGCAACCGTAACGCGTTTGAGCTGCTTAAGCTTGTTTTGGCACTTTTTAGATATTGTGTGGATTTGTGTATTCACCCTAGTTTATTTAATGGGAGCAATGTAATGAGCCACAGCGAAACACATGCTTTAAAGCAAATGCAAAATGAGCATCACCACGATGAATCTCACGGCAGTGTTAAAAGTTATTTAATTGGTTTTGTATTGTCGGTAATTTTAACCGCTATACCATTTTATATGGTAATGAGTGGCGACTTTTCAAAAGCAACCACGCTTTACAGCATTATTACTCTAGCCGTAGTACAAATTTGGGTGCATTTAAAATACTTTTTACACCTTAATTTTATTACCGAAGATGGCCGTGCAAGTACCTTCTCGTTTTTATTCAGTGCCCTAATTATTGTTATGGTGGTTGGGCTATCTGTTTGGATTATTTACGAATCTAACGCAATGATGATGTATTAGGAGCTAAAGATGTTTCGTCGTTATTTATCAGTAACTAAGCCAGGTATTATTATGGGTAACTTAATCAGCGTAGCGGGCGGGTTTTTACTAGCCTCCCGCGGTGATATAAACCCATGGCTAATGGTTGCTACCTTAATTGGCTTATCGCTAGTGGTTGCATCAGGTTGTGCTATTAATAATGTGATTGACCGAGATATAGATATTGCCATGGCGCGTACTCGCACCCGGGTAACAGTAACGGGCGAAATGTCTGCAATGGCTGCTTTATGTCATGGGGTGGTATTGGGGATTATAGGCTTTGGTTTATTAATAGCTTATACCACTCCTGCAGCAGTATTTTTTGCCGCCTTTGGTTACTTTATTTATGTAGGGGTTTATAGCCTTTACATGAAGCGTAACTCAGTTTATGGCACTTTTATTGGCAGTTTATCGGGGGCTGTGCCACCAGTTGTTGGTTACTGCGCAGTATCAGGGGAGTTTGATATGGGGGCATTAATTTTACTGGTAATGTTTAGCCTGTGGCAAATGCCGCACTCATACGCCATTGCTATTTTTCGCTTTAAAGATTACCAAGCAGCGGGTATTCCTGTATTACCTGTAGCGCAAGGTATTGATAAAGCAAAACGCCATATTGTGCTTTATATTGCCATATATGCCTTGGTTGTGATGCTGCTACCTATTAGTGGTTATACCGGAGCTGCTTTTATGGCGGTTGCCTGTATTACTAGTTTTTGGTGGCTGTTAATGGCGCTGCGGGGCTATCGTCGTAATATAGATATAAGCGGCTGGGCGCGTCAAGTGTTCGCGTTTTCAATTATTAATATTACTGCACTTAGTATTGCTATGGCGGTAGATTATCAAAGCATAGCGCCGCAGTTACTAGCCCTGAATTAAGTTTAAGTCGCGGTTAATTTAACCATACCTAGTTAATACACCTAGTTAATAGTACCGAGTTAATAGTACCGAGTTAATAGTACCGAGTTAATTCCAAAGTTAACAAAGGCTCTGAGATATTCGAGGAGCCTTTTTTCGTTTTAACGCCCGCTGCAATATGTATTTATACCAAAACTCTAAAACTATTAAAAACGTGCTGCTTGCTCAACTACAATGCCATGACGCTGAGCTAAACGCTGGTGATCTCTGTCGTAACCGCCGCCAATAACCGTAGCTACCGGAGTGTTGTGCTCAAGGCAGCGTTTAAGTACGAGATGGTCGCGCTGCTCTATACCTTGCCAGCTAATATCGAGTTTGCCTAAACCGTCTTGTTGCCACACATCAACTCCCGCATCGTACAGCACTAAATCGGGGTTTAGCTCTTTGAGCAAAAATTGTAGGGTGTCGTCAACTATGCCTAAATACTCAGCGTCTTGCATATTGTTAGTTAAACCAATATCTAAATCGCTAGGGGATTTACGAAACGGAAAGTTTTTTTCGCAATGAATCGAGCAGGTATACGCATAAGGCTGATGTTGCAGCATGGCCGCGGTGCCATCGCCTTGATGTACGTCTAAATCAAAAATAAGTACATTAGTAACCTCACCCGACTCAATTAATGTTTGCGTAGTAAAAGCCAAGTCGTTAACCATGCAATAGCCTGAGCCAAAATCAGTATGCGCGTGGTGTGTACCGCCTGCTAAATGGCATGCCATACCGTGTTTAAGGGCTAAGCGAGCGGTTTGTAGTGTACCTTGTGGGGCTGTAAAGGTACGCGCCATTAGCTCTTTTGACCAAGGTAGACCAATACGGCGCATGGCTTTTTCGTCTAATTGATTATGATATAGGTCGTGAATATAGTTTTCGCAGTGTACTAATTCTAGTGCCTCTGGCGTACCTAATAACGGCTGTACTAAGTTATCGCCAACTAATCCTAACTGCTTAACGTGCTGGTATAAATGTGCAAATTTACTCATTACAAAGCGATGTTTAGGATCAAAGCTAAACGAGTAATTAGGATGATAAACTAACGGCAAGTGAGGATTTAGGGTCATAAAATTCTATTTGTAGTTATAGTTATAAAACAAAAGCCCTACATAAATGCAGGGCTTAATTATTGCCTAGAGCTTAAAATTAGCTATTAACCAATCTTTTTGTACTTAATACGCTTAGGTTGAGTTGCCTCAGCACCTAACGTCTTTTTAAGCCACTCTTCGTACTCAGTGTAGTTACCATCAAAGAAGTTAATTTGGCCTTCGTCGCGGTAATCTAAAATATGTGTAGCAATACGGTCAAGGAACCAACGGTCATGCGATATACACATTACACAACCAGGAAACTCTAAAATAGCGTTTTCTAGTGCACGTAGTGTTTCAACGTCCAAGTCGTTAGTTGGCTCATCGAGTAGTAACACGTTACCGCCAGCTTTTAATAACTTAGCAAGGTGTAAACGGTTACGTTCACCACCCGATAGGTCTTTAACAAATTTTTGCTGATCGTTACCTTTAAAGTTAAAACGGCTAACGTAAGCACGGCTTGGGAACTCAAAATTACCAATTTTAAGTACGTCTTGCCCGTCTGATATTTCTTGGAAAACAGTTTTGCTTTCGTCCATACCGTCACGGAACTGATCAACCGTTGCAATGTGTACGCTTTCACCTATGGTGATGTTGCCGCTGTCTTGCTGTTGCTCGCCGCTGATCATTTTAAACAGTGTTGATTTACCCGCGCCGTTAGCACCAATAATGCCCACAATGGCACCTTTTGGCATGCTAAAGCTTAAATCGTCGATTAATACACGGTCGCCAAAGCTTTTACGTAAGTTAGTTATTTCAAGCACTTGATCCCCTAAACGTGGGCCAGGCGGAATAAACATTTCGTTGGTTTCGTTACGTTTTTGATAATCAGACTGCTGCATTTCGGTAAACTGCGCCATACGTGCTTTTGACTTAGCTTGGCGGCCTTTAGGGTTTGAACGAACCCATTCAAGCTCTTGCGCAATTGACTTTTGACGTGCTTTTTCAGATTTTTGCTCTTGTTGTAGGCGCGCATCTTTTTGCTCTAACCACGAAGAGTAGTTACCTTCCCATGGAATACCTTCACCACGGTCAAGCTCTAAAATCCAACCTGCTACATTATCTAGGAAGTAACGGTCATGCGTTACCGCCACAACTGTGCCTTCGTAATCGTGTAAGAAGCGCTCTAACCAGGCAACCGACTCAGCGTCTAAGTGGTTAGTTGGCTCATCGAGAATAAGCATGTCTGGTTTTTCAAGTAACAGTCGGCATATAGCAACACGGCGGCGTTCACCACCCGAAAGGTGCTCAATTTTAGCATCCCACTCAGGTAAACGTAGTGCATCGGCAGCGCGCTCTAAAACGTTGTCTATGTTGTGACCATCGTGCGCTTGAATAACCGCTTCAAGCTCGCCTTGCTCTTTTGCAAGTGCGTCAAAGTCAGCGTCTTCCATGGCGTATTCGTTATACACTTCGTCAAGGCGTTTAAGCGCGTATTTAACTTCGCCAACAGCTTGCTCAACGATTTCGCGTACGGTTTTGCTTTCGTCTAAAACAGGTTCTTGCGGTAAGTAACCAATTTTAGTGCCTGGTTGTGGAAAGGCATCACCTTCAAAGTCTTGGTCAACACCGGCCATAATACGTAGCAATGTTGATTTACCAGAGCCGTTTAAACCAAGCACACCAATTTTAGCGCCCGGGAAAAAGTGTAACGAGATGTCTTTTAAGATAGTGCGCTTAGGTGGCACAACCTTAGAAACTCGACTCATCGAGAATATAAATTTATCAGGTAAAACCATGGAAAAAACCTTCAAATAATAATAAAAATTACAATGCTCTATTGTAGTGGTTGACGGGTGAGGCAGTCAACGAATGGCCAATTTTAAACCGACAAACAAACTATAAAGTGCGCAAAAACGATTATAAAATAGGATGAAAAAATTTCATTTGGATATTTAGACATCTATACATCTATTGGTTGATATTTTTTCTTATCTGTTCATAATAAGTTTTCGGTTTTGATGAATAGGAGTAAAAGGATGCCAATTACAGTAAAAGACGAGCTACCAGCTATTGCTCGCCTGCGCCAAGAAAACGTATTTGTAATGCCACAAACTCGTGCAAAAACGCAAGAAATTCGCCCCATGCGTTTGGCTATTCTTAATTTAATGCCTAATAAAGTTGAAACCGAAGTACAGTTTATTCGTTTGCTTGCCAATTCGCCCTTGCAAGTAAATGTAGAACTACTGCGTCTAGACACTCATCGCAGTAGCAGTAATTCAGAGCAGCACCTAGACACCTTTTATCGTTATTTTTCAGAAGTAAAAAACAATAACTACGATGCATTAATAGTTACCGGCGCGCCGCTAGCGCATTTAGAGTACCAGGATGTAGCTTACTGGGATGAGTTTACCGCAATTTTAGATTGGGCTGAGCAGCATGTTACGTCTACACTTTTTTCGTGTTGGGCAGCGCATGCAGCGCTTTATCATCATTATAAAATAAAGCGCGATTTAAAAACCGATAAACTGTGTGGCGTATTTACGCACCAATGTTATTTTGAACATGGGGCGTTAACGCGCGGCTTTGACGACACCTTTTTAGTACCGCATTCGCGTTATGGCCATGTAGATGTAAATAAAATAAATGCTTGCAATGAACTAGTCGTGCTAGCGGGTTCTAAGAAAGTAGGTGCTTACTTAGTTAAAAATAAGTCGGGCAGCCAAGTGTTTATTACCGGCCACCCAGAGTATGACGCCGACTCGTTAAAAGCTGAATACCAACGCGATTGCGAAAAAAGCGACAATGCGCCCAAACCCGAAAATTACTTTCCAGATGATGATGCAACTAAACAACCTTCAAAAACGTGGCAAAGCCATGCTTTTTTACTTTTTTCGAACTGGTTAAATTATTACGTGTACCAAACTACACCCTATGATATTAATTTAGTTAGCCAAGACGTAAGGACTAACAACTATGCCGAATAACCCTCTTAATAATGACCAAAATAAGCACGACGAACTAAGTGCAGCGTTAAAAGAGCGAATTTTAATTTTAGACGGCGCTATGGGCACTATGATCCAAGCACACCAATTAGAAGAGCAAGACTATCGCGGTGAGCGCTTTAAAGATTGGCATGTACTTATTCGCGGTAATAACGATTTACTAAGCCTTACGCAGCCTAAAATAATTACCGATATTCATCGTAGCTTTTTAGCTGCCGGTGCCGATATTATCGAAACCAATACCTTTAACTCCACCACCATTTCGATGGAAGATTACGACATGGCTAATCTAAGCCGTGAAATAAACCTAGAGTCGGCAAAATTGGCACGGCTACTTTGCGATGAGTTTAGTGCTAAAACACCCGAAAAACCACGTTATGTAGCGGGCGTACTTGGGCCAACATCAAAAACTTGTTCATTGTCGCCCGATGTAAACGATCCGGGTTATCGTAATGTTACCTTTGATCGTTTAGTTACTGCCTATGTAGAATCGACCTTGGCACTGATGGAAGGTGGCGCCGATATTATTTTAATCGAAACCATATTCGATACCCTCAATGCTAAAGCTGCATCGTTTGCAGTAGAGGAAGCGTTTGAGCAAGCAGGGCGCACATTACCAGTTATGATCTCCGGCACTATTACCGATGCCTCTGGGCGTACGCTTTCGGGGCAAACTACCGAAGCCTTTTATAACTCTATTCGCCATATTAAACCGCTTTCTATAGGCCTTAACTGCGCCTTAGGCCCAGATTTACTGCGCCAATATGTGCAAGAGTTGTCGCGTGTATGCGAAACCTTTACCTCTGTGCATCCAAATGCAGGCTTGCCTAACGAATTTGGTGGCTACGACCTAGAAGCAAAAGAAATGGCAACCGAAATTATTGATTGGGGTAAGTCGGGCTTTATTAATATTGTAGGTGGTTGCTGCGGCACCACACCTGCGCATATTCGCGCCTTTGCAAAAGGGCTTGAAGGCGTTAAACCACGCCAGTTGCCAGAAATTGAAGTACGCATGCGTTTATCGGGCCTCGAAGCCTGTAACTTAAATTAAGGAGCCGCCAACATGACTCAAAAAATAGCAGTATTTACTAATGTCGGCGAACGTACCAATGTAACCGGCTCCGCCATGTTTAAACGTTTGATCATGGAAGAAGACTATGAAACCGCGTTAACAGTTGCTCGCGAACAAGTAGAAAACGGCGCGCAGGTAATTGATATAAACATGGACGAAGCCATGTTGGATTCAAAAGCCGCCATGGTTAAGTTTTTAAATTTAATTGCCTCAGAACCCGATATTTCTCGCGTACCTATCATGGTCGACTCCTCTAAATGGGAAGTAATAGAAGCCGGTTTAAAGTGCATTCAAGGCAAAGCCATTGTTAACTCAATTTCGTTAAAAGAAGGCGAAGAGCCGTTTATTCGTCAAGCCAAAACCATTAAACGTTTTGGTGCAGCGGCTGTAGTTATGGCCTTTGACACCGACGGCCAAGCCGCTACCGCCGATAGAAAGTTTGAAATATGTGAGCGTAGCTACAAAATATTAGTAGAAGAAGTTGGCTTTGCGCCCGAAGACATTATTTTTGACCCAAATATATTTGCTGTAGCCACAGGGATAGAAGAGCACGACAACTACGCGGTCGAATTTATTGAAGGCACACGGCGTATAAAGCAAAACTTGCCGCACTGTAAAGTGTCGGGTGGGGTGTCGAATGTGTCGTTTTCGTTTCGCGGTAATAACCCGGTACGTGAAGCCATTCACTCAGTATTTTTATATCACGCTATTCAAGCGGGTATGGATATGGGGATTGTTAACGCGGGGCAACTAGCCGTTTACGACGACATACCAGAAGAGCTACGCAAAGCCGTTACAGACGTAATACTCAATACTGACCCCGGTGCAGGCGAGCGTTTAGTAGAGCTTGCGCCTAAATACTCAGGTATGGCACAAGCCGAGCGCGTTGAAGATTTAGAATGGCGCAGTTGGAGCGTTGAAAAACGCCTTGAACATGCCCTTGTTAAAGGTATAACTACCTTTATAGACGAAGACACCGAAGAGTGCCGCGCTGCTGCCGCTAAACCTATTCACGTAATTGAAGGCCCGTTAATGGACGGCATGAACGTAGTAGGTGACTTATTTGGTGCAGGTAAAATGTTTTTACCACAAGTAGTTAAATCGGCCCGTGTAATGAAGCGCGCCGTAGCCTACCTAGATCCCTACATTGAGCTTGAGAAAGAAGAAGGTTCAACCAACGGCAAAATTGTAATGGCCACAGTAAAAGGCGACGTACACGACATAGGTAAAAACATTGTTGGCGTAGTACTGCAATGTAATAACTACGAAGTAATCGACTTAGGCGTAATGGTGCCTGCTGATAAAATACTGCAAACCGCAATCGACGAAAAAGCTGATATTATTGGTTTATCGGGGCTAATTACCCCATCGCTTGACGAAATGGTACACGTAGCCAAAGAAATGAAACGTCGTGGTTTTGAACTGCCGCTGTTAATTGGTGGTGCTACTACATCAAAAGCGCACACCGCCGTTAAAATTGAGCCTCAGTACGATAAAGGCGTAGTGTATGTAAGTAACGCCAGCCGTGCAGTGGGTGTGGTTTCAAACTTATTATCGAAAGAGCACAAAAGTGACTTTTTAGAAAAAACACAAGCCGAGTACGTGAAAGTACGCGAGCAACAAGCGCGTAAAAAACCACGCTCAAAACCAGTGACAATTCAGCGTGCTCGCGATAACGCCGCAAAACTCGATTGGGATAACTACACACCACCAGTGCCTAAACAGCTTGGCGTGCAAGAGTTTAAAAATGTATCTATAACTACGCTGCGTAAATACATAGATTGGACGCCATACTTTATGACCTGGTCAATTGCTGGTAAATACCCGCGCATAATGACCGATGAAGTAGTTGGCGAGCAAGCGCAAAGCTTATTTAAAGACGCCAACGACATGTTAGACGACCTTGAAAAAGCAGGCAGCTTGCAACCACTGGGTGTAATTGGTTTATTTCCGGCAAACCGCGTTGGCGACGACATAGAAATATACACAGACGAAACACGCAAAGAGGTGTTAACTACCTCGTGCCATTTACGCCAGCAAACCGAAAAAACCGACTTTGCTAACTACTGCCTAGCCGACTACATAGCCCCAAAAGGTACGCCAGATTACTTTGGCGCATTTGCAGTAACGGGGGGGTTGGAAGAAGACGACCTAGCTAATGCGTTTGACGCCCAGCAAGACGACTACAACAAAATAATGATTAAAGCCGTTGCCGACAGGCTCGCCGAAGCGTTTGCCGAGTACCTACACGAGCAAGTACGTAAAGAATACTGGGGTTTTGCACCAGATGAAAACCTAGAAAACGATGAGCTAATACGTGAAAACTACCAAGGTATTCGCCCTGCGCCAGGCTACCCAGCGTGCCCAGAGCACACCGAGAAAAAGAAAATTTGGCAGTTGCTCGACACCGAAAAACGTATTGGCATGCAGCTAACCAGCTCGTACGCCATGTGGCCAGGGGCTGCTGTTTCGGGCTGGTATTTCTCACACCCAGAGGCAAAATACTACGCAGTAGCCGCAGTACAAAAAGATCAGGTTGAAGATTACGCTAAACGAACCAATATGACGTTAGAGGAAGCTGAAAGGTGGCTATCGCCTAACTTAGGGTATGATCCGGAATAGAGCGGAGCGGTCAGTTATCAGTAAAACAAAAACGAGCCAAATTTGGCTCGTTTTTAACAACTATTGTGGCAAATTAATTCAGAGTCTAGAATTAATTGGCCACAACACATTAATTTTATTATTCAATTTTTTAGATTAGTTTTTGGGTTGGCCACCAAGACAAATCAGTTCATTGGCTTCTTCTTTGCTCAAGTCACTTAGGAGTAAATCTAAGGTGATCTCAGTGCGTCGTTGGGCTGAACCAAACTTGTCAAAACCACCACACTTCACGGTGTCAATTTTTACCAGTGCGATAGTTTGGCTGTTGTCTTTTATCTCAATGTTCAAATAGCGCATATAACTAGCCATGTCCCACCACCAGTTTGCAGAGTAAGTCAGCTTAGGGTTATTTGTTACGTTAGAGTTAGACTGTGAAATATCGACAATTTGATATTTAAAGCCGTATTTATCTAACTTGCCAGCAATGATATGTTTAATTGAATCTTTAGTTTTACCATCATCGATTATTTGTATATTTTTGTTTGTTAAACTTTTTGAATCTAGTTTTTGAAGCTCAACAATTGCATTGTTAGCACAACCAGAGAGTAACAATATTGTAGATATAGCGGTGAAGCATCTTAACATTAAATTAATTTCCAATAATTATATAGATCTTATAAATAATACCATGGTAAAAATTAAACAGACACCCACCTTAATATTTGTAATATCAGTGTAATTAACTATGCTCTGTTTAGTGCAATAATTAAGCAGGGTGTCACATGGCTATCGCAAGAAAACGTCAGGTTAGTTTGGTCGATACAAAATACTACCACTGTATTTCGCGCTGTGTACGCCGTGCATTTTTATGCGGCGTAGACAACTTTACTAATCAATCGTATGAACATCGCAGAGGGTGGGTTGAAAGAAAATTACTTGCCCTCGCTAACGTATTTTGTATCGATGTGTGCGCGTATGCAGTAAGGTAAAAATTGAACAGACACCCACCCTAATATTTGTAATATCAGTGTAATTAACTATGCTCTTTTTAGTGCAATAATTAAGCAGGGTAAAAATTGAACAGACACCCATCTTAATATTTGTAATATCAGTGTAATTAACTATGCTCTTTTTAGTGCAATAATTAAGCAAGGTGTCACATGGCTATCGCAAGAAAACGTCAGGTAAGTTTGGTCGATACAAAATACTACCACTGTATTTCGCGCTGTGTACGCCGTGCATTTTTATGCGGCGTAGATCACTTTACTAATCAATCGTATGAACATCGCAGAGGGTGGGTTGAAAGCAAGTTACTTGCCCTCGCTAACGTATTTTGTATTGATGTGTGTGCCTATGCAGTAATGAGTAATCACACCCACTTAGTACTCTATGTTGATGATAAAAAAGCCAAGCGACTAACCGATAAAGCCATTATTCAGCGGTGGCACAGGCTTTGTAAAGGCACTGTACTCACTAA
>NZ_JACJES010000028.1:0-27790 GCF_014164175.1 Pseudoalteromonas sp. SG44-5
CTACGCCGCATAAAAATGCACGGCGTACACAGCGCGAAATACAGTGATAGTATTTTGTATCGACCAAACTAACCTGACGTTTTCTTGCGATAGCCATGTGACACCCTGCTTAATTATTGCACTAACCAGAGCTTAGTTAATTACACTGATATTACAAATATTAAGATGGGTGTCTGTTTAATATCTTTTTTACAAATATTAAGATGGGTGTCTGTTTAATATCTCTTACAAATATTAAGGTGGGTGTCTGTTTAATATCTCTCAGTTACTTTATTGCTACCTTTCCTGAATTTAAAAAATATACAGTAACCTAGTCTGGCATGCAGTTTCCGCTATAAACCACTTTGCTATATTCACCTGAAAAATCACTCATGCTTACCGAATTTATTATAAATGCACTTTTGCTGATCAGCCATTGACCGTCTCTTTGCTTTTCAAATTCGTCGAGGTAGTAGCCACCTAATTGCACATGGAGCTTATCTTTGGTGTTGATACTTTGAAAGCGAAGGTTAATTTTAGTCTTGGCTGTATTGTCGGTGAGCTCTAAAAAAACCGGGTTTTGTGCGTGATGCATATCAACTATATGGTCGTGGCAACCAAGATCTTTAAAAACAGCCACAAAATCTTCTCGTCGGTTAAATTGGCCAATGTGACCAAAGTTAATATCTACTTCGCCGCTAATAAAACAATTAGTTACCACCTCAGGTTGTTTTTCATCGCAGGCATTTAGGTAGCGATATTTCAACTCTAATATTGATTGCTTGTCTTCTAGTTGCTGTAAACGTTGCTCGGTAGTCTTTATATATTTCATAGCAGCCCTTTGTTTTTTGGTTGATTTTTAAGCTAGGCTTTTATACTAAGGCTTTACATGCTAATTTCAATACAAATATATCTTTATTACTAGTACGACTACTATCGAAACTAAATTGAGCTGGTTAGCCAATTTAACCTTTAGTATTTTTTATGTGTCATCTTTTTAAATGAGGGAATTCATGCAACAGGAAGAAGCAAAAGTTGCCATTGTAACCGGTGCTAGTCGCGGTGCAGGCAGAGGCATTGCCTTAGCTTTAGGTAAAAAAGGCATGACAGTTTATGTTACTGGCCGCAGTATAAAAACAGGCTCAGTTTTAGGGTGGGATGGCTCGGTATTACCCGGAACAGTATATGAAACTGCCGAGCAAATTAATCAAGCAGGTGGTATAGGTATTGCTGTGGTGTGCGATCACAGTGACGATGCACAAACCGCCGCATTGTTTGCTCAGGTTGAAAAAGAGCAAGGCCGATTAGATATTTTGGTTAATAACGCTGCATTTATTCATGATCAATTAGTTGAACAAAAGCCATTTTGGGAAAAAGAGATTGATGCGGGTAAAATTTTAGATGTAGGTTTACGCTCTGCTTACGTGGCTAGTTGGCATGGCGCAAAACTAATGGCTAAGCATAACAGTGGCTTAATTATGTTTGGTTCTTCATTTGGTGCTAGTTGTTATATTCATGGGCCTGCTTATGGTGCACAAAAGGCGGGCCTTGATAAGCTTGCTCATGATATGGCGGTAGACTTTAAAGGCACAGGTATGCGTGCTGTATCTATTTGGATGGGGCCACTCTTAACCGAACGTTCGGCCATTATAGGTAAAATAGATAAAGAGCAATACCAGCAGTTTATGGCAACCGCAGAGTCACCAGAATTTATTGGTGATATTGTTTATGCTATTGCTAATGACCCTAAAGGTGACGAGCTTAACGGGCACACTGTAATTGCTGCCGAAATAGCTAAGCGTTTTAATATTACCGACAGAGAAGGTTTGCAGCCACCATCTTATCGCGAAATGTTAGGTTCGCCGAATAAGCCAAACCCTGCCGTTATTTATTAATAAGTTATAGATGAGGCTGTTGAAGTTGATAGCGCCTATAAACCTTAAATAAGCTTATAGGCTAAAAACAAAATAAACGCCGCTTTAATTTAACAGTTTAAATTAAAGCGGCGTTTTAACTATTATAGTTAATGCTTGCGCCCTACACCATTACGAACCATGTCTTGCCCTGTTTGGAATACGTTTTCTGTAATCATGCGTGCTAAAAGTAGCTTTTGATTATCGTCAAACACAGCAACAAAACGGCTGCCATCTGCGTTATTTGTTGCCATACCAATGCCTGCAACACCTTTTAAGCCAAAGCCACCGCTTTCTACATTAAGTAAAAAACTTTCAAGGTCGGCTAGGTTATCAATTACACTTTGCTCTTCACTCATTTTTTATAACTCTTTTAATCATGCTCCGCGTACTGCAAAGCTTAGTAATACAATATGCTCGCTATTTTATATACTCTTGGTAGAAACTTAAACCTTTTCGCCAACAACACCGCATATCAATATAAGTGCTACACTGTGGCCTGGTTATTATGCTAACTGGCAAACTATGAAAGACTGTAATCAATGCGGTAAATGTTGTATTAAATACGGCGATGGCGACTTGAGTGCTACCCAAGAAGAAATTGATTTATGGGAAGTATTTAACCCTGAAATCTTTGAATTTGTTAAAAATAATGAAATATGGTTCGATCCTAAATCGGGCGTTAGGCTAAGCAGATGCCCTTTTTTAGAGGTTGAGCCTAAAACAAACCCACTAGCGCAAAATAAATACACTTGCAGTATTTACTTAGACCGCCCCGAAGACTGTCGCCATTATCCGAGCCTAATAGCTGAAATGATCAGAGATGAGTGTGAAATGATTGAAATAACTGATCTGTCGCAGCCAATAAAAGCGCAAATAAAACTAGATTTTATCATGCGTGATAGCCGCCCCGCTGGCTACTAAGTATTAAAACGGCCAATGTAGTTTTATAAACAATATTTTGGCCGTTTTAATTAAACACGCTCTAGTAAACTTTCAGAACTAAAATGTACTCACTGCAAGTTCTAAATGACTTATAGCACAGCCATATTGATCCTTATTAATACGATGATACGCAGTGTTAGCTTGTACACTTAAGCTCAATATAAACTGATCTTGTTGGGCAACTGTACTTTGTTCTTGGCTTAAACACATAGCTTGAATAAGTGAGCGTAATTTTGCATTCGTTAATATAGAGCCAAATCGTTGTAGCGGTAATGCTGGTATTTTAATACTTGCTAAAGCTTTATTAATGCTGCGCTGGCTTAGGGTAAAATCTTCATTTGCAATATCAATAACGCTGCCTACAGGCCAGTATGAGTAGTTATAATGCTGATTGCCTTTTGCTTTTAAATATACCACACCACTTTTACCTATTACGGTCATTAAGTTACCTGCGGATGACTTTATAACGACTAATGCCGTGGCTTCATCAATACCAAAACCAAACTTTTGTTGCGTTTTATCAAGTACTGTTGCCAACCTTAATGTACGGTTTTGTTCACTAAAGTGAGTATCGATCATGCCATAATTAAATGTTGCAAGGCCACCAGCAAGATTAAACATAGAACTATCGTTAATATCTGCCTGCAAAGCAAAAAGGCTCGACCCTTTAGTAATTGTAGCTATGTTACCACTTGTGTTTTTGCCACCGCTTTGAATAGCCGCCCCCGCGCCGCTACCTATAACAACAGGGCGTGTTTGCAATGCTTTAGTCCACGGGTAAGCTTGGTTGTTTTCATCAAACAGTACGCTGCGCGTTAAGTCTTGCTCGCCATTATTAAAAATCACTCCTGTACTGTTATTTATTAGCTTTACCAAGCTATTAACGCCATTACTGCAAAGGGCATTTTCTGCTTGGATGCGATCGGGATAAATAGCCTCACGGTTATACAAGCGCATTTCTGATTGCCTATATTGTGGTAATTTTTCACAGGTGTTTGTAGTAATTGCTTTAACTAATGCAGGGGTCAATGCTAACCATTGGCTGTTTACACTTGCCGTGCTCAATAAACCTTGAGTAAAATCGGCAGCAGCATAAGGGTCTCGGCTTCCTGCTGTAATTGCCAACACACTTGGTTGCTCGTTAGCTACCTTTAAACTACCCGTTATAAATTGCAGTATATTGTTTATAGCCGGTTCATTATTCAAACTAGGGTTAACTTGCTCCGCTAATCGCTGCCCTTGAGAACTCAACTGAGGCACTTCAAGCATATCCATAACAAAATGATACTCTTGCTCCGATAGGCTATTAAGCTGGGTATTATCAATATCGCGCCAGTGCCATAACAGTGCAGGCTTAGTTATTGATGTTGATGATTTAGCCTTTATCGCAAGTAAAACTTTAACTGTACTGCTTTTAACTTCTTGATTAGTACTCGGCCACTGCTGAGTGATTTTTTTAACTTTTTCAGCCGTAACGCTAAATAAATGCTCTGCTTTACCCGCTATTTGGGTGTTTTTATCGCACTGTTGCATGTTTAAACTACTGCAGCTACTTAGCTCGCTACCAACTAAAATTAACGTTTGGCTTTGCTCTGCGGCCGTTAAACTAGCACAAAACGTAATGCTTAATAACACAGCTAAAAAGCGGACCAATTGCTGTTGTCTATAATGTGTAAATGCATGCGTCATGATATAACCCAAATAAAAAGTGGCTTGTAATTACATCATGTTAATTTTTAATAACTTGGGCTGCAACTTTATATCTTAATCTAGCTCTAGGGTTAAGCTAATAACGCGCCGTATCGCTTTGTTTAGCTAAAGATACTAACTACCTAAAACGGTTAAAGACTAACTAAACAAAATTAAACACGCTGTTTATTGAGCCGGTGTTTTGTTTAACTTATGCTTATATTTTAGGCAACCCGAGTATGGAATATGGATTTTTCTGCTGAAGAAATAGACTTTTTATCTGACTTATTTAAATCCGATCAAAAACCTGCATTACCTCATGAGCCTATGTTAACCATGCAAAGCAGTGTGCCTGTTAGTATTGCGCAGTTACTTAGCAATGCCAATTTAACTCTACTGGCTGAGGTTGCCCATTACCAACTGTGGTTTCCGCTACACTTAAAAATTAATAGCTCCGGCACAATTACACCTACTTTAAGCGCTCCTGAAGTTATTGATACTAAAGGCACTCAACGCAGTTGGCGCTGGAGCCATTTAAATATTAAAAGCCAAGGCTTTTGCATTGAATCAATTTCAAGCACAGGTGTATTTTTAAAGCCCACCGGTAAACACAAAAACCTATCAAAAGTTCAACACGTAGAATTTACCCTACCAAATAAAGAATCTGTATCTATGGATATTGAGCCTGTCAGGCAAAGCAAGCATGGCCTTGCAGCTAAAATAAAACACATTCATACTGGTAAAGAACAATTAAGAGCTTATTTATTTGCCGAACACCAACGTCAATACGCTAATTTATATCAGTATGAACCATTAATTAACTCACCAAGTTAGCGCTTAACAACAGCCTCTGGTTACAGTCACTGCATACTATTGCTTTTTGTTATTTGCTAAACAAAGTAGATGCAATATGAATTGGATAGTTGTCATTTATTAATTCTTTAACAAATAACGACGGCTGTTTAGCATCGGCAATTAAGTAAGCCTTATGTTTTGCTCGGGTAAGCCCCACATATAATAAACGCCGCTCTTCTGAATAAGCAAAGGTGTCTTGGCTAGGTAGTAAAGCCTCCAGCAGCGGATTATTTTGCTGACTGCTCGGAAAGCCAAACTTCCCCTGCTCTAACCCTATAATAATACAGTAATCTGCTTCTAACCCTTTGGCGCTATGCAGGGTTAAAAATGCTACGTTTGCACTTTTTTGTTGTGAGGCTAAACGCTGTTGCACTTTGTTGAGCGTATAACGATAACGGCTCAATACAGCAATACTCGCGTTTGCATGGTGTTTTTGAATAGTATTGATAGTTTGCTGGGTTTTTAGCTCTAACGACTTTTTACCTTGGTACACGTCATCTAATAAAATAACTTGAGGCTCAGCCACTTGTGTATGAGTAATAATGAGCTTTTTATACTGCTCAGGGTTTTGCATAACAAAACGCCCCGCTACGTCACTTATACTATTGTTATACCTAAATGTTTTTTGCAACAACGTTAACGAATGACTACCCACTAACTCATTAAAACGTGTGGTAAGTGCTAAGT
Organism: Pseudoalteromonas sp. SG44-5; assembly: GCF_014164175.1. Lineage (NCBI taxonomy): Bacteria > Pseudomonadati > Pseudomonadota > Gammaproteobacteria > Alteromonadales > Pseudoalteromonadaceae > Pseudoalteromonas > Pseudoalteromonas sp. SG44-5. The sequence continues at coordinate 6,069 of NZ_JACJES010000028.1, forward strand.
TACCACCAGAAAACCGATAAATTGACTGCCAGTCGTCACCTACAGCGGTAAAACGCACCTTATGACCATGCTTAATTAAACTGTTTAATAAAGCCATACGCGCAGCAGAAATATCCTGAAATTCATCCACTAAAATATGCTGCCATGGCACATTCACTTGCTGCTTATTTACAGCCTGAGTAGCTTGTAAAATCATATCGTCAAAATCAATACAGTTTTGCGCAATGAGTTGCGCTTTATAAGCGCGATGCATAGCAATTAATAACTGCGCGGCCGCACTGTGATGATTAGTGCTTTTTTGATTGCTATTAACTTGACTCGTATTTAATTGATTGGTACTTAGTTGAACAGTATTTAATTGATTATTTTGGCGCTTAAGCCGCTGAGTAATTTCACTATCGGTTAACTGCTCAGCCCTTATAGCTGCTAAGCATTTTAAATATTTATCAACCTCATGCTTAAGCTGCCCTGAGTCTTTTAATATTGCCAGTACTTGCGTAGCATTAAACTTACTTTTATGAGTATCGCAGGATACTAAAGGCTTATCGAGCATAGCAATAAAGGCGCTTAATAATACCGGTTGGGCTTGTACTTGCTCACTTAGCCATGATGTTAGCCAGCTCGACAGCGCGCCAAAATCACTTACAAAAGGCGATATGTCGCAACCTTTACCTGCCTGCTGTAGCAGCTGCAACCCTAACGCATGAAAAGTTAAAACCTCTGGTGACTTGCTTGATAATTTAGCCTGCTGGGCGCGTTTAATAAAGCGTGTTTTAAGCTCTTGCGCCGCTGTTTTATTATAAGCAAGTACCAGTATTTGCTCTGGCATTGCTTGTTTTGTGGCAATTAAATCAAGTGCTTTGGCTACCATAACTGAGGTTTTACCGGTACCTGCAGCAGCCAATACTAAATTTTTATCGTTATTGCGTATTACAGCAAGACGCTGCTCATTAGTTAATGGGTTTGACTCCACGTTATTATAAAAATCAGCTCGTTGAGCAAGTTGCTTGCGCTCATATTTATTACGCAGTTGTGCAATAGCATCATTCTTATTTTTTGCACTGGCCAATACCGATAAAAACTGGCTACTATTTGAAGGTAAATACCCTTGCCACACATTGCGGTTTTGCTGATAGCGCTTGCTCAGTGAAAACACCTCAGCGCTTAAAATTGTGGTATTACTGTCGCGTAAATACTCATCTAACGCAGTGCGCTTTAATAAAGCTTTAGCATTATTTATTTTGTGTTCAAGCGCTTGCGAAAAATATTGGTTAATTGCAATGTTTAGTGCTTTTGCCTGTGCTTTGTTTAAAAAGCTAATAGTAGTATGAGCACTATTTTCACCTAGAGTTAAATTAATTTTGGCGCTAAATATCCGGTTTTGCAACTGCGAAAAATCGTTAAAATCCTTGATTAAAAACGATTGCTTAGTCGCATTTTTAAACTCAATCACTAAGCTTTCCTGCTCAATACTGAGTAATTTAATACGGGTGAAAAAACGGCCTAACCAACTAGGTGTGGCAAAATACTGCGCCATAATACTCAATATCTAAGTAGGTAATAAAACAATTGTAACATACTCTTTTATAATACATTTAATTTAACAACTTACTATAACTGAGCTTAGTAAATAACTAATTTAAAAAATTAAAACAGCTGTTTATCGTTTTAATTTGCGCCTTATTTTAGTCAGCGTTAAGCTGTGCCTTTATTTACTAATTATATTAACTGCATTTGCTATATAGCCTTGCTATAAGGTTAATTATAATTATTATTAAAGGTTTATTATGACTAACAGCACATATCCTATTGGCACACCTGGCACTAAGTGGAATAACAACGATAAAGCCGATTGGTTAACCCGCCAAAATATTAAACGCAGCTATCAAAATGAAGTAGTAACCCTCATTAACGAGCTCAAAGATGCGCTTAATGTAGAACAATATGGCGAACTAAATTACGTTGCAGGCAAATATCCTTTATTTGTTTTAAAAACCGCTGACTTTAACACTAACAAACCTACCGTTTTAATTACCGGTGGTGTACACGGCTACGAAACTAGTGGCGTACACGGGGCGCTTAGGTTTGCAAAAACGGCAGCGCAAAAATATAGTCAGTATTTTAATATTGTAATCGCACCTTGTATTAGCCCTTGGGGTTACGAAACGATAAACCGCTGGAACCCAGAAGCCATTGATCCTAACCGCTCATTTTATGAAGGTAGCCCAGCGCAAGAGTCGGCGGCGATTATGGCGTATGTAAAATCCCTTGAGTTAGATTTAATTGCTCATATTGATTTGCACGAAACGACCGACAGCGACAACAGCGAGTTTCGCCCGGCACTAGCTGCACGCGAAGGCACAGTAAATACTAATTGGAATATTCCCGATGGTTTTTATTTAGTGGCCGATAGCACTAAACCTGAGGCTGCATTTCAAAAAGCCATTATTGATAGCGTAGCAAAAGTAACCCACATTGCCCCAAGTGATGAAAATAACCAACTTATTGGTGTGCCACAAGAGCAATTTGGGGTGATCAACTACGCTGCTCGCGAATTAGGTTTATGTATGGGCTTTACCAATGCACCTTATGTAACCACCACTGAAGTATACCCAGATAGCCCTACAGCAAGTGACGAAGAATGTATTTTGGCACAAGTAGCCGTAATTACGAGCGCATTAGATTACATAATTAATCTGTGATCTGGGTTTAAATATATACAATTAATAATCCTATTAAAATGCCCAAGTAGGTAAACTAGCTTGGGCATTTTTATACTTTTAATTTTTATAAAAGTAACTATCTTTCGTTATGCTAATGCTCGGATCTTCTTCTGCAAAAATAATAAATTTAACTTTACTTACCTTGTTTGAAATATCAAAGCCATCTGCAGTCACCGTTACGGGTATACGCCTCATCATTCCAGGTTGAATTAGTGTTGTATCTGGGCTAGTTAATTTAGCCTCTGCTAAGCCTGATATAGCAATAGTGTAGTGCAATGTTTGTTGGGTTTTATTTATAATGGTTAACGTATAAGGGTTTTCTACTAAACCCTCATAATTTACTCTGTACAAGGCGCCTCTATCGCGCAGTACCGAGGCTTCAATTGGTGTTCTTTGTGCCACCCAAGCAAACATAGCTACAATTAGCATCACGGTCAAAACACCATATCCAACCAACTTAAGCCTAAAAGGGTTGGTTTTTTTACCCGCCATTTGCTCTCCACTAGCGTATTTTATTAGCCCTTTTTCATAACCAAATTTATTCATAGTATCGTCGCAAGCATCAATACATAAGCCACAGTTTATACATTCATATTGCAAACCATTTCGAATATCTATTCCAGCTGGGCATACCTCTACACATAAATTACAATCTACGCAGTCACCTAAGTTAAGTGCTTTTGGGTCGGCCTTACGTTTACGTGGGCCACGGTTTTCACCGCGTGCGCTATCGTAAGTAACCACGAGTGTATCTTTATCAAACATAACCGATTGAAAACGCGAATACGGACACGCCACAGTACACATTTTTTCACGTAAAAATCCTGCGTTACCATATGTACACAAAGCAAATAAAAACACCCAAAAGCTGGTAATACCCGACCACTCAAAAGTAAGCATTTCTAAGTACAATGTTTTTGCGGGTATAAAATAAGTTAAAAATGAAGTGGCAGTTAATAGTGATAGCACTAACCAAGCACTGTGTTTAGTAAGCTTTTTACGCCATTTGGTAAAACCCCATGCAGATTTATCAAGCTGTATACGCTGATTACGTGTGCCTTCAACGCGTTGCTCAACCCATGAAAACATCAACATCCAAATAGTTTGAGGGCAAGTATAACCACACCAAACGCGGCCTAACCAGTTGGTTACAAAAAATAGCGCAAAGGCCCCCACCATAAACAACATGGCTACAATAATAAAATCTTGCGGGAATAAAGTTAAAGTGAAAATAGTAAACTTTTGCGTTGCTACATCTAATAGCACCGCTTGTTGGCCGTTATATTGGATCCACGGTATTGCAATAAACGTAAGCATTAATAACCAGCCTAAGTTACGGCGTATACGCTGAAAAAAGCCTTTTTGCTCACGTATATAAATTGGCCCTTCGCTTTTGTAGGGCTTGATGATCATATCTTCTTCTTTAATATCAAACTTCATAGTACTTACTTAATCATAACGGATGTTAGTTAAGTATTTGCAACTTTCAGACCAAGCTGAAAGTAAAGGCATTGCATTGATATTTAAGTGATTTACTTATTATTAAAAACCTCAAACTCGCGAAATAAAGCGATCCTCGCGATATATCACGAGATCTTGCTAATCCCTAACTTGTGCATTTTAGAGCGTAAGGTACTCTCTGGCATACCAAGTTTTGCAGCGGCACCTTTACTCCCCGATATTTGCCAAGCCGACAGCTTAAGCACAGTAATAATATGCTGTTTTTGCATTTCATTGAGCGTTAATGCTGGGTTTATAGTACTTTGTGATATTGCTTGTAATGGCTGACTTAATTGTAAAACGGCTTGCTTAGATAAAATGGCCTCGCGCTCTAGTACATTTTGTAACTCTCTAATATTGCCTGGCCAGTCATAAGCTTGTAGTTGAGAAATTGCCTTATTACTTAATCCCTTAAGCTGCTTAGTTAAACGTTTATTTAACTGCACTATTAAATTACTACATAAATAAGGAATATCTTCCTTGCGCTCTCTCAGCGCTGGCACTTTTATAGGAAATACATTTAAGCGATAGTATAAATCGATTCTAAAACTGCCTTTTTGCACCATTTCCCATAGATCGCGGTTAGTTGCTGCAATAACGCGAATATCTACCTTTAATGTATTGCTTGCCCCAACACGTTCAAATTCTTGCTCTTGCAACACTCTAAGCAACTTACTTTGCGCTTCAAGCGGCAGCTCTGCTATTTCATCTAAAAATAAGGTACCTTTGTCGGCTAGTTCAAAACGCCCTTTACGGCGCTCATTAGCACCAGTAAACGCGCCTTTCTCATGGCCAAACAGCTCTGACTCTAATAAGCTTGGCGTAAATGCTGCGCAGTTCACTTTTATAAAGGGCTGTTTATTACGCTTACTTAATCTGTATAGGTTTCGGGCAACCAGCTCTTTACCTGTACCATTTTCGCCTAAAATAAGCACTGTGGTATCGGTTTCGCTCACTAACTTAATTTGCTCTAACATGGTTTGAAACACGTGGCTTTTACCTACTAAGCCAGAGTCTTGCCAATCTTCGTTTAATTCTGCTATTAAATAATTATTTTCATCTTGTAACTGTTCACTCAAATGTTTTACTTGTGCAAGTGCATCTTGTAATGCATTTTGTGTTTGTTGCTGCTGAGAAATATCGCGAAATACCGCTACCGCACCTATCAATTCATTATTTCGATAAACTGGTGTCGATGTGTACTCAACAGGGAAAGAGCTGCCATCTTTGCGCCAAAAAACTTCGTTTTTCACTTCACGGCGTTTACCGTCAAACATGGTGCAATATATTTGGCATTCGTCGGCTGGATAAGGCGTGCCATCGGCATGAGTATGATGATGGTATTGATGAATTTTTTTACCTAATAGTGTCTCTGCACTCCAGCCCGTCATGCGCTCGGCCGCAGGGTTAACAAACACGGCATTACCCGACAGATCAAAGCCATAAATTCCTTCGCCCACTGCGTTGAGTAATAAACTAGGATCGTTTAAAAATTGTTTTATCATAAAATAGCCCTCGCGAAATATCGCGATCATTATGACAATTTAATTCAAAAAGTGCACTGCAAAAATTATTATTAGTAATTAATAGCGCTGGAGGAAGGGAGTGACAATAGAATTACGAAAATACAAAAATTTATGACAGAAAACAAAGCCTAGTTACCTTATTACGCTAACTAGACTTTATTTACAACTAACTTAAAGGCGTGGAACCAACTTTATAGCGCCTGCAACCACTTTCATATCAAGTGGTAGTTTACTTAGCAAGGCCATTTTAGGATCGTTCATATTTAGCTCATACACTGGGTTTACAGCTAAAAAGCGGTTAATAATATCCATAGCTTGTTCGTCTAGCGCACCTAAATTACCTTTAAAACCACCAGCATCAACACTCGAATCTAGTAATTTTATATTACGTAAAAACACCGCTTTTTTCTCGCTGTCGTAAAATGGGCTACCTTCTATTTGCAGCTTTAAGCGTACTGGGTATTTTAATGCAAAAGCACTAATGTTAGCGCTTGAATCGGCGCCTAGCACTACAACATCACGATTTTCTGGACCAATATTTACACTCACATCGTTTACATCAAACTCTACTGGTAATCCCATTAAACTTACCTGTTCGCTTAATTTAGGAAGCTGTTTTGTTAATAACGACTCCACGTCGGCGTTAGTAAATGAATAAACAGACATTCCTTGTGTAGCGTTACATGCAGTTAAAAATAATGCGGCAATAATAAATAATATTTTCATAAAAAACTCTCTAAATTATTATAAGTGATGGGTATAAAAAAGCCGCTTACGAGCGGCTTTTAAAAGAGTAATACTCTATTAGGTGTAACTACACTAAGCTGTAAAAACAGCCTTTAGCCGTGCTAGTGTGTCAGCATCAACTGAACCTTCACTGAGCGCTAACAACTGTTTTAAATAATAGCTTATATCTGCATGTTCGCCACGATGCTTATCATCTAACATGGCAACTTGCTCTGCCATTCTTTGCATTGCATCATTACTACTTACATTAGCTAAAATTTCCATTCTAGTGAGTAACTGTGCGCTACTAAGTGATGTTTTAAGTGCAGCTTGGTACTGGCTCGGTATCGCTTCATTATTTTCAAGAGCGTTAAATAAGGCCACTAAATTAGCTTGTTCGGCTTTGCTCGTTAGCCCTGCAAGCTTCTCTTCTATGGCGCTAAGTAACGACGTTACTTTTGGCGATAGTGACTTAAACTGGGTATACCCTTTAACTTTAGTTTCTAAGTCGTGTAATTGCGCTTTTTCGTTAATTTGACCCAGCGCCAATTCAAGTTCGTTAAGCTCAGCGACTACTTGCTTGTCGTTTTCGCTTTGATCTAACTTTTGCTGTTCAAACTCGCTACTGCGTTTAGTAAAAGTTTCGTCGTTAAATTGACGAAATTTTTGCCATAAGGCATTTTCAGCTTTTAAGCCGGCAAAGCCAATTGCTTGCCACTGCTGCTGTAATTGTTTTAGCTCTTGGCATGCTGCTGCTAGGTCATCACTTTGTGATAATTGCTGCGCTTGCTCTACTAATGCATTTTTAAGTACCGCATTGCCTTTATGAAACGCATTTAACGCCGCTAGCACACGCTGCTGCTCGTTTTTGTAACGATCGTTTAATACACGGTACGTTTTAGGGTCAACTTTACCCACACTACGCCATGCTTTGTTTAAACGATTGTATTGGCTTTCAAACTGCTTCCAATCAAAACCCTGCTCGTCAGTTGCGAGTAAGTGCAGTGCATGCATGTCAGCAATAATACTTTCGCGCTGCGCTTTTGACGCTTCACGTTGTACTTCTTGCTCTGCAAAATAGTTACGGCAAGGTGCAAACAATAATTCGATTTTTTGATCAAATTGCTCACCTTGTTGCTTTTCTTCGTCTGTATCTAAGCGGCCAAGCTCATTCCAACGTTTACGCAACACTTTAACTTGATCAGCCCGTTGCTGGGGATCTACGCACTCCTCTAAAGCGAGCGTGCTAACTTCTTCAAGTAATGCTTCGCGCTTTGGTGCTGCAGCATATTTTTGCCAATCTTTGGCGTCAGCTAGCTGCGCTTCTAAATCGGTTTTTAAGCTTACAAGTGGTTGCTGATACTGCTCAGTTAAGGTATTAAATAACTCTTCAAAGCCTTTAAACACACCAAATGCAACGTTAAAACGACCTTCTTCTATTAGGCGCTTTACATCACGGGCTTTGCGTTTAGCTTGGCTTTGATTTTTTTCAAGCGGTTTTATCAACTCGTTCATTGGCACTAAAAATTGCTTTTTATGCGCATTAAGTTGTGTTTTAAACGTACCTTGCAATGCACTATCTAATATATTTAGATGATTACGCGCTGCTTTAAAACCACTATTAAATGCAGCTAGGGTTTCGTCGTATTGGGCTAAATCGGCTGCTGGTTTTATTTCACACAGTGCAATAAATGCCAGCTTATAATCTTTAATAGCAGACGTTAGCTCAGGTAATTTAGCTACTTGAGTAAATGACTTTTCTAACTTATTAATAACCTGCTTTGATTGCGGGTTATTGGCTAACTCTGTTTCATTTATTGCTTGTTGAGCCTGCGCTACTTTTGCATCAAGCCAATCTTGCTGAATTTGCTCTGGCGTTTCTAGGCCAAGTTGTAATGCATTTTCAATTTCTTCACTTAAAGCTTCAAGCGTTGCTAATGCCAACAGTTGACGCTGTTGTAGTGCAAGTAATTGCTGCTCTTTTTCGTGCTCACTGCGAAGCTGTGCAATATGGGCATTTAGCTTTTCGGTAATTGTGCTGTACTTTTCGTTTAGCAGTTTTACTTGCTCAGTGCTAAGCCATTTAAGCTCTAAGGCTTGCCATTGCGCCATTAACTCACCGGCTTTTGGGTTGACTAATGCAAAATCATTCTTATCGCGCAGCGCATTTAGCTTAGCTAAAATAACACGGGTTTCCCCCTCAACTTGCGCTGGCATTTCAATTGCTAAACGCTCGTTTTCTAAATGCGTGTTAAGCGCTGTTTTAGCACTGTTTTGTGCATGCTTTAATAATGGTTTAGTTAACTGGTGGGTAATAACCAGCTCAACTAGTTGCGCTTGTAACTCTTCGCTGCCCTCTTTAAAGGCTTTTTCTATTAGTTTAGGGTTTCCTAGGCGCTTTAGTAACTTAACCCGCACTTGCAACTCTTTTTCTGCAAAGGCAAGTTTTTCAAGGGTTTTTACTGGTGCAAAACGCTCTATATATTCGCTTTTAATTTGCGGCGACAGTGTACTTTCGCTACTTAAAACAGCGGTAGATATTTGTTGTTCAGCAATATCTTTTAATGCTTGATCTTGTTTATAAGCTTTCCACCACAGTGGCAAGTCGTTTACTTTTTGCAGTGCCTTACGACGAATTTCTGCTGAGCTATCTTCCAGCGCTAAAGTGCTTAAAATTATTGCGTCGCGTTGTACATCTAATTTTTCGATTGCGTCTAGACGTACTTGCAGCTTTGGGTGTTTCCATTTTGGCGTAAAAAGGTGTTTAAAGATCATGTTCACTAAACCTAGCTATTTCGTTATCTGAGTTAAATTCTTTTTGCAGTTGTGCTTTTGTTTTTTGCACCATTTCGCCATTTGCACCAATAGTAAATTGCTCATTCGATTGAGCAACTTTTGCTTGATACAACATAACTAACTGCACTGTTTGCTGTTTTTGTTCATCTGATAAAGGAGTGCCATCTGGCCATTTGCCAGTTGCTGCTCCGTATTGCAAACGTTCAAATAATTCTGGGGTAATATTTTGTACAAGATTGTCGATATTCATGTCATTTTTTCTTTTTTAGAGTCACTAAAATAATACGATTAATAAGGTACCAAATACACCCCACGCCAATAGCGATGGTGTAAGCATACCACTGAGGTGTTTTTTCTTGCGGTTGTAAGAAGTACAAACAGAAAAAACCGCCTAAAAATAGGATAAGTGCTAAAAATGAGTGAGTTATAAACATTTGCTGTTTTTTAATTCGCTGCTCACGTTGAAGCTGTTGAACTTGCTCATTATTTAAGTCGGCAACGTTACTTTCGCAATGCGGACATTGCGCGTGTTTATCTGATATTGATTTGGCACATTTAGGGCAACGGATAATCGCCATACATCTCTCCATACTACGCATAAAAAAAGCGCCTTGCGGCGCCTTTATTGTACTTGTTTTATTTCTCGTTGTCTTTTTTGAATTTGACCCAGTAGTCATCTACCGATTCTTTCATCTCTTTACGCAATAACATAATGCCAATTAAGTTAGGTAGTGTCATTACAACAATAGCCACTGCCGCTAACTTCCATACCAAGGTAGTATCGGCGAACGATGCCCAAAAGAATGCAGCCACATAAAATACGCGATACGGCATTACTGAGCGATGCCCTAATAAGTAAATCATTGCGCGATCTCCATAGTACGACCAAGCAATGGCAGTAGAGAACGCAAACAGCAATAAGCCTATTGATACAATGTACTGGCCACTATCGCCAAAGTAACCACGTTTAAAAGCCTTGGTAGTTAGCTCTGCTGAATGTACCAATGATTTGCCCACTAAACTAATGCTGTCATCTGTTGGCATGCCATCTATTACTTCTACAACACCTGTGTATTTGTGCTTTTCAGTAATACCAAAGCGTACATCCTCTGCAATTGAGCGTGAATGTAGTACCGTAAAACCTGTACTCAATGCCTCACCATTAACCACTTCAATATTGCCGGTAAACGTCTCTATATTACTTTTTTGACCATTAAGATATTTATAGAGGTCTTCGCGCTGTGTTTGGTTTTCTTCTGTGTAATCGCCTTTAATAATACTCATAGCCGAGCGCTCAAAATGAGTTTGAAATTTTTCATTCCACACCCCCGAGGATAAAATAACCAACCCCGTAAGCGTACAAATAATAATGGTATCGATAAAAGGTTCTAGGATAGATACTATACCCTCTGATACTGGCTCATCAGCTTTTGCCGAAGCATGCGCTATAGGCGCAGAACCTTGACCCGCTTCGTTAGAGAATAAACCACGGTTTACACCCCGATTAAACGCATAAGCAAATGACGCCCCCAAGAAGCCACCTGCGGCAGCAGAGCCAGAAAATGCGTCCAAAAATACAGCAGAAAATGAAGGACCGATGTTTTCAGCGTTATAAAAAATAACAGCCAGAGCACCAATAATATAAATAGCCGCCATTAACGGTACTACGCGTGATGTAATTGCTGCAATACGCTTAATGCCGCCTAATATAACCAAGGCAAGTAAAATAGATAACACTGCACCTGTGGCCATAGGCGCAAAACCAAAGGTGGCTTCCATACCTTGTGCAATATTATTAATTTGTGGCAGGCTGCCTGTACCAAACGAGCTAATTACAGTGGCTACGGCAAATAAAATGGCCAGCCATTTCATGTTAAGGCGTTTATCCATGTAATACATTGGGCCGCCAGACATAGTGCCATCTTCAGTTTTTTCACGGTATTTATGCGACAAGGTAACTTCTACAAACTTGGTAGTCATACCAAAAAATGCGGTCATCCACATCCAAAACAACGCCGCAGGCCCACCAATTGATATAGCCAGTGCTACGCCACCAATATTACCTGTGCCTACTGTGCCCGATAGTGCTGTAGCAAGTGCTTGAAAGTGAGTGGTATCCCCTTCTGTATCTTTTTTATCAAACTTACCCGAAACAACTTGGCAAGCATGTTTAAAATACCGTATTTGGGGAAATTTTAAATAAATAGTAAAAAATAAACCAACCCCTAATAACACATAAGGAAACCATACTGCTCCTCCTAACATGCCATCTAGGCTATCTAAAAGTTGTCCGAATGCATCCACGCTAAATTCCTCTTATTATTTTATTTTGAAATTGCTGACTAAACATTCGTTAAGCCACAGTTTATTGTGCCGTTGCGCACTTGTTATTTTTGTAAGTGTTGTAACAAAAAAGGGCAACATTTTAATGTTGCCCTTACCTTATACTAATTTATCTTAATTTATCAACGACATTTACGATAGCCGCCAAAGTATCTTGGCCAAATTGATATGAACGACGATCTGACCAACCGTAATCTGGGTCGGGTAAGTCGTTATTATCTTTAAATGGCATTTCGACTGTATAGGTAAGCGCCTTAAATTCTTCTGCTGTTGCAGATGAACCTACTGTAAGGTTAGCTTGGCCTGGCTCGTCTTTAGGGTAGCCATGCTCGTCTTGAAACTCAGGAGTAATGGTTAACAAAGCAGCTTTAAAGCTATCTTCTAGATCTTTTAAGCGCGCATCATAACTTGGAATGCCTTCACTGCCGGCTACAAAGTTATACGGGATTGCTTCATCACCATGAATATCAAGGTGCATATCTAGGCCTGTTTCACGCATTTTATTAAGCACTAAATAAACTTCTGGGCTATTTTCCATGCTCGGCGTTTGCCATTCACGGTTTAAGTTAACGCCTTTAGCGTTAGTACGTAAGTGCCCACGAGCACTACCATCTGGGTTCATGTTTGGCACAATATAAAATACTGCTTTTGATAGTAATGCAGCAGCATGCGGGTCTTCGTCATCAAGTAGTTTGTGAAGTATTCCCTCTACAAACCACTGCGCCATTGTTTCACCCGGATGCTGGCGAGCTGTGATCCAAATGTTTTTCTTATCTGCACTTGGCTCACCAATTTTAAGTACGCTCATGTCGCGGCCATCAAGGGTTTCGCCCAATGTTTCTAATTGGCAAATTTGCTGGCTTTGCGCCCACGTAAGTAAATCTAAATGACGCTCATAGCTATATGGTGCAAAATAAGCAAAATAAACACTGCCGCACTCTGGCTCTATTTCAAAGCTTAATGTGCCATTTTCGTAGCTTGAAGGTACACGAAACCACGTTTGACGGTCATACGATGCAACCGCCTGATAATCTACCCAGCCATCTGGATAAGCTGAATTTTCGAGCTTGTTTATATTTAGCTTATGTAATTGGTAAGGGGTTGTTTCTAGGCGAAAATGAAACCACTGATAAAATTCAGACTGGAAATCGTTATTAATCTCTAACTGGATATTTAATGGATCGGTGGCTTCAATAACCTTAATATTACCACTATCGAAATTGCTACTGATTTTCATGACAAAAAACCTATAAGTTGACTAAGTGTCTCTGGACTGCATAAATAGCCAGGATGTAAGTACGCTGCGATTAGCCGTATCTAATGTATAAAGCGTACCATAAGCGCTGCGCTTTAAAAATATTGATAATCAAAAAAGCCAGCAAATGCTGGCTTTTGTATAACGACTAATAAATTAGTGAGGTAAGCTTGGGAATGCCACTTCGGCCATATCGCGCATACAACGTACCACTTGGCAGCTGTAACCAAATTCATTATCGTACCAAACGTAAAGTACAATACGGTTGTCATCAACAATAGTTGCTTGCGAGTCAACCACACCAGCGTAACGACTACCTACTAAATCGGTAGATACGATTTCAGTAGAAGCGGTGTAATCAATTTGGTCGCGCAGGTCTGAGTGAAGTGCGGTATCGCGTAAAAATGCATTTAGCTCTTCTACCGAGGTGCTCTTTTCTAAGTTTAGGTTCAAAATAGCCAGCGACACGTTAGGTGTAGGTACGCGAATTGCGTTACCCGTTAGTTTGCCCTCAAGCTCTGGTAGTGCTTTTGAAACCGCTTTTGCAGCGCCTGTTTCAGTAATTACCATGTTAAGTGCAGCAGCACGGCCACGGCGGTCTGCTTTGTGGTAGTTATCAATTAAGTTTTGGTCATTAGTATACGAGTGAACCGTTTCTACGTGACCATTTTTAATGCCAAACTTATCGTTTAATGCTTTAAGTGTTGGTGTAATGGCATTAGTTGTACAGCTTGCTGCACATACAATTTTGTCTTCAGGTAAAATATCTTTGTTATTTACACCATATACGATGTTTTTGATATTACCTTTAGCAGGAGCCGTTAATAGTACTTTAGCAGCGCCTTTACATTCTAAATGCTGACCAAGGCCTGCTTCATCTTTCCAAATACCTGTGTTATCAACAATAAGTGCATTGTCGATGCCGTAGGCTGTGTAATCTATTTCGCTAGGAGAGTTAGCGTAAATAACCTGGATGTAGCTACCATTAGCTTTAATTGCATTACGTTCTTTATCAACAGTGATAGATCCATTAAATGGACCATGAATTGAATCACGACGTAATAAACTGGCACGTTTTTCAAGGTCGCCATCTTTACCACCACGTACAACAATTGCGCGTAGGCGTAAGTCAGCATAAGGACCTGATTTTTCAATTAGTAGGCGTGCAAGTAAACGGCCAATTCGACCAAAGCCATAAAGCACCACATCGCGTGATTCTTTAGCTGGTAAATCAGCAATTTCAGCGAGCTCATCTTTTACAAACTCTTCAACAGAACGACCGTTTGCAGCATCATTATACAAATAGCTATAAGCAAGCTTACCAATATCGATACGTGCAGAATTTAAATCCATTTTGCTAATCGCTTCTAAAAATGGGAAGCTTTCACGTAAACGTAATTTTGTACCTTCAAACTGCGCAACTGATTTGTGAGATTTGATAATTTCAATTGGGCTTGCATTTACAAGTGGGCGGCCATAAACAGCAATTTCGATACCACGACTACGATAAAGCTTACCAATGATTGGTTGCATGCTTTCTGCGTAACCTTGGCGTTCTTGCCAACTATTTGTGTATTCTAACTCGTGAGATGAGGTCATTTTATTTACCTAAGTTAAACATTTTTGAACGGATAGCCCTAGAGCATTTAACCATCAAAAGTTGAAATGATTTCGACCCTGATAAGTCAACGCACTCTAGTGACTTCCCTATTCTAATTTAATCTTGCTTTATTCTCTACTGTTAGAGGCTAAATGATTGCGTTAGAATAACATTATATTAATATATTTAAGGGTTGAGGATGGTTATAAGACTAATAGTAGTGCTTGGAGTACTCACCTTAGCCGGATGTGAAAAGCCACTAAGCTTGGCCCAAGTATGTAAAGAAACGCCCGGTTTTTGCAACGATCTAAATAAAGATAATCATTGTCGGGAGCAGCGTTCTAACACTATTTTGCAGCGTTATATTGAATATAAGCACCCAACTGATGAAAATAAATATCAGCTACTTAAAGAGTTTGAATCATATAATCAGTGTATTACGCTTGCAGCTAAAATTGAGCATATAAAATTAAAAGAAAAAAAGACCTCTCGTGTAGAAGGTAAATTAACCAGTATTAAAGAAATGACGCGATTATATCAAGATACTAAAAGTACTAATCACCCAGGCTTACTTTACTATCATTGGTCGCGTAATAACGATCAGCGAGCACTGACTAAATTTTTAGCTTTGGAGCATGATGAAAGGGTGACAACAAGTGCTGAAATGCAACTTTTTTTGGCATCGTATTATATTAAATTTGATGATGATAAAACGATTGATTTGCTCTACAAAACATTAGAACTTAATAAAGCACAGCAAATACCTGATCCCGAGGTGTTTACCTCTTTGGTCAGTTTGTTTTATAAACAACAAAATTATAAACATGCCTATGTTTTTTCTAAAGTTGCGCAGATGTCGGGGATAGAAAACGTTGATATATTTGCTGTAGAGCAGCAATTGGCAAGCAGCAGAAAAAATCTTGATAGTTTAGATTCTTTAGCGCAACAAACTTTTCAGCAAATTCGCGCTGGTAAGTTTGTATCACCTAGGGAGTTTTAAGTAACCTAGGCGTAGTTAAATAAAACATTAATAATAAAAAAGGCAGCTTACGCTGCCTTTTTTATATTACTTTGCTTTACTTGTGCCCACTTCTACTCGGGTTTTAAGTTTTTGCCCAGGTCTAAAGGTCACCACGCGACGCGCCGAAATAGGAATATCTTCCCCTGTTTTCGGATTACGTCCCGGTCTTTCTTTTTTATCACGAAGATCAAAATTACCAAATCCAGAGAGCTTAATCTGCTCGCCTTTTTCAAGCGCTGAGCGGATTTCTTCAAAAAACGCTTCAACTAAATCTTTGGCATCTTTTTTATTGATCCCGAGTTTTTCAAATAGGTGTTCAGCTATGTCGGCTTTAGTAAGCGCCATATCTAGTCCCTCAACGATGCATTAAACTGTTCGGCCAGTGTGGCCACCACGTTATCAACTACTAGATTGATATCTTTCTCTTCGAGTGTTCTATCAACCGATTGCAGTGTTAGAGCAATCGCCAAACTCTTATAATTTGGCTCAATACCTTTGCCCTTATACACATCGAATAAGTTTAGGTCAACTAATTGATTTCCGCCAACTTTTTCTATCGCTGTTAAAATATCGCCAATATTTACGCTCTCTTGCACTAAAATCGCGATGTCGCGGCGATTTGAAGGGAATTTAGACACCCCTGCAACTTGCGGTAAATTTCTTTTTTCGATTGCCGACATTTCAATTTCAAACACGAAAGTAGCATTATTGATATCTAACGACTTTTGCGCTTGAGGGTGTAATGCACCAAAAAAACCGACCTTTTTACCAGCAACATAAATTACCGCTGATTGACCAGGATGCAAACCGTCTGACTGCTCTGCTTTAATTTCAAAGCGGCTCATATCATTGGTAATTGCCAGTAGTGCTTCCACGTCACCTTTCACATCGTAAAAATCGACGTTGCGTTTTTCTTCAACCCAATGTTCGCCATGCGCAAGACCGGTAATTACACCGCCAATTACTGGCACTTGGTTAACACCATTTTCGGCATTTTCGTCACTTAAAAATTTAAGGCCGTGTTCAAATAGACGAATACGCGGTTGCTGACGATTTTGGTTATACGCTAGCGACGCCAATAAGCCAGGCATTAAGCTTACTCGCATTGCAGACATTTCAATTGAAATTGGGTGCGGTAATACTAGCGGCTGACATTCTGGGTGCAAAATAGCTTGCGCTTTAGGGTCGACAAAACTGTACGTAATAGCCTCTTGATAACCACGGGCTACTAGCGTATTACGAAACTTGCTTAGTGCGATAGTCGCTTCGTTATGGGTAGTCATTTTAAGCTTAGCAGTCGGTGCAACATTAGGAATACTGTTGTAACCGTAAACACGCGCCACTTCTTCAATTAAATCTTCTTCAATACGCACATCAAAACGGTAACTAGGTACATCTGCACTCCAGCTGTCGTTTTCAACTTTTACGTTAAAACCTAAGCGAGTTAAAATATCAGTAACTTTCTCATCTTCAATATGATGGCCAATAACACGGTCTAAACGGCTACGACGTAAACGAACCTCAGTCACTTTAGGTAGTTTATCTGCGGCAACGGCTTCAACCACTGGGCCTGCTTCACCGCCTACTATTTCAAGTAGTAACGCTGTTGCACGCTCTATTGCATCATGCTGTAGCGCAAAATCAACACCACGCTCATAACGATGCGATGCATCTGTGTGTAAACCGTAGCTACGTGCTTGCCCAGCTATTGCTACAGGGTTAAAAAATGCGCTTTCAAGTAATATATCAGACGTTTTATTTGTAACACCCGATTGCTCGCCACCAAAAATACCCGCAATGGCTAGTGCTTTATTATGATCGGCTATCACTAATGTAGATTCGTTTAATTTAACGCTATTACCGTCAAGTAAAACTAGCTCTTCACCGGCGTTTGCACTACGTACTTTAATTCCACCTTCAATCGCATTTAAATCAAATGCATGCATTGGATGGCCAAGTTCAAGTAATACATAATTAGTAACATCAACTACTGGGTCGATTGAACGCACACCGCTGCGACGTAGTTTTTCAACCATCCATAACGGCGTTGCTGTATCAAGGTTAATGCCTTTGATCACACGCCCAAGGTAGCGAGGACATGCATCTTCATTAACTAATTCAATCGATACTTTATCGTCAATTGTTGCTGTAACCGCTGGAATTTGTAATACGTTTACGTCAATGCTGTTAAGTACGCCCACTTCGCGCGCTAAGCCTTTTATACCTAAACAATCACCACGGTTTGGTGTTAAATCAACATCAATAATATTATCATCAAGGCCTAGGTATTCACGTAAATCTGTACCTACTGGCGCATCGCTTGGCAATTCCATAATGCCATCGCCTTCTTCGCTAATCCCTAGCTCAACAAAGGCACACAACATGCCATTTGAAGGTTGGCCACGTAACTTGGCTTTTTTAATTTTAAAATCACCAGGAAGCACTGCGCCAACAGTTGCAACCGCAACTTTAATGCCTAAACGACAGTTCGGTGCGCCACATACGATATCAAGTAGTTCATCACCACCGACATTAATTTTGGTAACGCGTAGCTTATCTGCATCAGGATGTTGTCCACATTCAACAACTTCACCTACCAATACACCATTAAATTTTGCTGCTGCAGGTGTTACGCCATCAACTTCTAGGCCAGCCATAGAAAGCTGTTCCGACAGAGCTTGCGTATCAATGGCTGGATTAACCCACTCTCTTAACCACTTTTCACTAAATTTCATATTATTGTTTCACTCTTAACGGAACTGGTTTAGGAATTTTAAGTCATTTTCAAAAAATGCACGTAAATCGTTTACGCCATAACGCAACATAGTTAAGCGCTCTACACCCATGCCAAAAGCAAAGCCGGTGTATTTTTCAGGATCAATGCCCACAGACTTAAGAACGTTAGGGTGTACCATGCCGCAGCCTAATACTTCTAGCCACTTGCCGTCTTTACCCATTACGTCTACTTCTGCTGAAGGTTCTGTAAAAGGGAAAAATGAAGGACGGAAACGAATTTCCATGTCTTCTTCAAAAAAGTTACGCAGGAAGTCGTGTAAAATACCTTTAAGTTCAGTAAAGCTCACATCTGTGTCGACCATTAAGCCTTCAACCTGATGAAACATAGGCGTGTGCGTTTGGTCATAATCGTTACGATATACACGTCCAGGAGAAATAATACGCAGCGGCGGTTGCTCAACTTCCATTGTACGTATTTGTACGCCACTCGTTTGCGTGCGCAATACCAGCTTAGGGTTGAAGTAAAAAGTGTCGTGATCAGCACGGGCTGGATGATGCTCAGGAATATTTAACGCATCAAAGTTATGAAAGTCATCTTCAACTTCAGGACCCGATTTAACTGCAAAGCCTAACTCACCAAAAAAGCTTTCTATGCGCTCAATGGTACGTGTAACCGGATGTAGGCCACCAGTAGGCATAACACGCCCAGGTAATGTTACATCGATAGTTTCAGCGGCTAGCTTTTCTTCTAGCGCTTTACTGGCTAACAGCTCACGTTTATCGTTTATAGCAGCTTGCACATCTTGTTTAGCTTGATTAATAACTTGGCCCGCTTCTTTACGCTCTTCAGGGGCAATTTTGCCTAACGTTTTAAGTAAGCTGGTGATCTCGCCTTTTTTGCCAAGGTAATTAACCCGCATTTCTTCTAACTGCGCGATTTCACTGGCACTGGCTACCGCCTCAAGTGCTTGCGCTAATATATTTTCTAAGTTCATTGGATACCTGATCTTTCACAGAAGGTGATTGCTGTTAAGTAATAACTTATGATAACTGAAAGCAGTGCCTAGATTCTAGACCTACTAGAGCTTTAACGTTGATTTTATAAAAGGAATTGTTAATTTTCGTTGTGCGGCCATAGATGCATGATCTAATTTGTCTAATACGTCAAGTAATGTACGCATATCACGGCTTAAGCGCGTTAATAAAAATCGGGCGCATTCGTCACTTAGCTCTAAGCCACGCATTTTTGTGCGTTTAACTAAAGCTTGTGCTTTATCGTCATCGCTCATTGAGCGAATTTGCAGTGTAGTTCCCCATTTTAGCCGCGATTCTAAGTCTGGTAAGCTAATATTTAGCATGTCGGGGAGTAAGTCAGCGGTCACCACTAACATTTTTTTAGGCTCGTTAAAGCGATTAAAAAAATTAAATAAGGCCTTTTCCCACGCATCATCACCCGCTACCAAATGCACATCATCTATGCATAAAACATCAAGGGCTTCTAAGCCTTCTAATACCATAGGGCCAAAATCAATAACTTCTCGCATAGATAACAGCATATTTGATAAGCCGCGCTCTTGCGCTTGAATACACGTAGCGTACAAAAGGTGAGATTTCCCTGAATCGCCCAAACCACATAAATAAGTGTATTGAAAAGATTGCGACAATTTTGAAAAACTGTCTTTTAAATGACTTACTTCTAAAGAGTCCTCACCACCAAAGTACGAGGTAAAGGTTTCGTCATCGGGCAAAGTAACCGGCAATGCCATTTGCATTGGCTCATGAGTTAGCATTACTCACCAATCCATTGATACTCTAAACTGTTTTTATCAACAATATGATAAAAAGCACTTGGATCAACATAATCTCTAAACGCAGCATCAAGCCCTAATGCTTTTTTTAAATCAACCACACTACCCGTATGATTAAGTTTGAACTCAACTAAATCTGGGGTTTTTCGTATAATAGTAGCCTGAGTTACCACACTTAAATTTGATAACCGGCGTTTAGCCAACTCAATATCAACAAAGCTTTGCGTACCTTTTAGAGTTAAAGTTGCCGCTGCTTGCTCGTAATAAGCATTTGGATCAATTGCATATTCATTAGCTAGCCCTTTCGCTAACGTATCTATCATTTGCGCAACAACTTGTTGTTTATCACCCGTTAATCTATTTAATTCAAAAAGATCATCGTTAGTAAATCGCCAATCTAAAACCCAGTTTTCACTATCTGGTTGCTTATACATTCTGGCTGTAATACTACGCTCAGCACTATAACGCTTAGAGGCCTCTTCTACTGGCTCTGAAAAGTTACCCCATACTTCAGGAATACCTACTAGACGTCTGTCTTGTAAATCAAGTAAAGGCACCACAACCGGTAAACCACGTCGCCCTGCTTTATCGTATATTAACTGTTCTAGTTGTGGGTAGCTTTCTTGAGTAACTAGCTCTCTGCGCCAGTTATCTTCAATACCTAACCATATTGCAATTAATGGCCGTTGCACACCCCATAAGGGTAAACCGAGCTCTTTAATTAATGCATTAATTTTTCGCGCTTCAAATTTAACAACAAGTTTTAAGTTACCGGTTGTACTCTCGTCGTACTCAAACTTGAGCATGTAGTCTGAAATATCTTGAGTTTTTTGTTGCGCTAAGCTGTTTTGATCAGCACTTTCATCACCGCTGACTTTCACTAGAACATTCAGCAATGCTTTACGACTTGCTGCTAAACGCGTGTCTCGAGTTTTATCATCAACTTTTAAAATATCTTGATAAAGATCAGTTACTTCAACCGCTGATGCAGTAAAGCAAAATATAATTGATAAGGCACTTAATAATAATCTATACACAGGCTATTTGTTCTTAGTTTTAAACTGATTTGATCCTAAATCAAAGCAACCCACAAAGCAAAATTATATTTTATTTGTAGGAAAAAGTGCTAGGTGCTAGCAGAGATTGCTGATGGGGTTATTTTTGTCTAACAATTTAATGTTTTTATACTAATCGCATAAAGTTAATGAGTAATTTAATATTAAATAACGAGCTCAATAACAAAGCGATAATTAGAATCGGAGTCTTTAATTAGGCCTGGTAGTGTCTTAATGCCCACAGCAGTGGAGAGTCACAGTGCAAATACCCACATTCATTGGCTAGTGGTGATGTTTTTATGATTTGAGTGTCGGTGCGCTACTTCGTAGCGACAACGCAGTAGAAAGTCACAGTGCAAATGCGACACACTCATTAGTCAGTGGTGATATTTTTATGATTTGAGTGTCGGGAGTCGCTGCGCTCGCCCGACTTACGTGTTAGGTGTTGGATGAGTGGGCATTAATTGTACGAACCTTACTTTCCTGCAGACGTAAAAAAGCCCGACTGTTTCTAGTCGGGCTTTCTACAATTTGGAGCCTGGCAATGTCCTACTTTCACATAGCAAATGCTACACTATCATCGGCGCTGTTTCGTTTCACTACTGAGTTCGGCATGGGGTCAGGTGGGTCCAA
>NZ_JACJES010000029.1:0-25373 GCF_014164175.1 Pseudoalteromonas sp. SG44-5
AAGAACGTTTTGAGTCGCTTTAGCGTCTCAAGGGATGCGTATAATACATCCTTTATTTTTCGAGTCAACACTTAGTTTTAAACTTTCTTTCGACAATTTAAAACCGAAGTTTTATTTAACTCTCTAAGTAGTTACTGCCTTGCTATGCTTCGGCGTTTCCCGTCTCAGTGGGGTCGCATTATAGGGAGATCCGAAAACAGATCAAGCCTTTTTTTAGATCTTTTTACTGTTCGAACAAAATGTAATCGATAGCAAGTGAAACATGATAAAAACATGTATAAAACGATGCTTTTTCACCCTGTTTTATATTATTTACTATAAATTTTATTGCTATGTTGAATTAAGGCGTTAAGATAGCAAGTTCACAATGTTAAATTAATGTTTATTTCCTGTTTATTGGTAGATCAAAATGAAATTACCCGATCAAAAATCTTTTATCCTCTCAGTTATTCTTGCTGTTGTTGGTTTTGTTATAGTTAAGTTCGCACTTGAAAGCCTAGAGTTAGACCCTGCACTACTATTTGCTGTTGGTTTGCTCATTGGTGGTATTGTTATTGCTGCGATGTCGTCTGACGGTGTAGTAGAAGCCGAAGTAAAAACCAAAACGCTTTATGTTGGTAACCTTCCTTATCGTGCAAACGAAGGTGTGGTACGTGCTTTATTTGAAGAGCAAGGCAAAGTGTTCAACGTTCGCTTATTAAAGGACAAAAATACAGGTAAGCGTCGTGGCTTTGGTTTTGTTGAAATGGCGCAAGCTGATGCCGACAATGCAATAGCGCAGTTAAACGATAGCGAGTTCCAACAACGTACCTTAAAGGTACGTGAAGCAAAACAAAAACAAGAAGATGATTCTAACGCTCTTCGTTCTGAGCCGGATCAATCAGTGTAACTAGCTTTACAGCTAACTTACTACTCACACTAGCCGTTGCATAATATTGCAGCGGCTTTTTTGTATCTGCAATATTGTTATTCGTTAAATTAAGCTGGCTAATTAAGTAATGAACTCGCTTAGCAATCGCTGCACCTGAATCAAGTAGCTGCACTTTCCTATTAAAGTACTGACTAATCGGCTCTGCCAAAATAGGAAAATGCGTACAGCCTAATACTAATACATCTATAGACTGATCTATGTTTAAACGATCGAGTTCTTGGTGCAGTTTAGTTGTATCTAAACTTTGTTCGAAAAACAGACGCTCGGCTAAAGTAACTAGTTCAACGCTACTATATAAGCTAACTGCTATATTGTTGGTATGTTCTTGTATGAGTGTGCGCGTATAGGGACTTGATATAGTTGCTGGAGTTGCCAGTAGGCCGATATGTTTAGATTGTGTAAGTTGCGCAGCAGGTTTTATCGCCGGTACCACCCCCACTATAGGAATAGTAGTAATTTGGCGCACTGCCCCAAGCGCAGAAGTAGAGGCGGTGTTACATGCAATAACAATTAAATCTACATTAAGCGCTTGCTGGTTAATAAAGTGAATGAGTGCGCATAAGCGGTTAATAATCGTTTGCTGTGACTGAGCGCCGTATGGCAATAGCGCATTATCCATAAAATAGCTGTATTGCGCATCTGGAATACTTTGCTGAATATGTTCAAGTACCGTAGTACCACCAATACCTGAATCAAAAACCATTATGTGCGCTGACAAACTACTGTCCTTACTCTAAGTTAAGAACGGCAGTTTGCCATGTGATTTTTATAAAAGAAAGTAGTTTAGTGGTACAACTATTGTTGATTGGCTAGCTCGTCCGTTGCTGCATTTAATTGATTAAGGTTTTCGAACATAGCTTTGGTGTAATCTACCAATTTATCTATTTCTGCTTGATCTTGATTTAACCACTGCACAATACCCGATAACTGGTTTTGTATGCCCAGCTCTGTGGCTTTATTAAACACAGCTTTTAAGTCGTCGTTAAACGGCGCTAATTTATCAGCTACTGCTTTTTCAGGAACTGGCTTGTACTCTTCGTAACCTTTAACTGTAGCGACTGTTTTGGTTTGTCGTAAATCCATTGAAAAAGCCACCAGCTGTTCGTTGCCTAAGCTTAGTGCTTGCGCCTCTTCAAATGCTTTATCTAAGTCACCACTGAAAAAGGTGCTACTTACACTTTGTAAGTCAGCCATTAGCTCATTAATCGCCTTTTGTTCATTCTCATTTAAATCGCCATTAACCGACATAGAAAATGACAACTCTCGAGACTGCGACGACTCACTTACAAAAGATTCACTATTCCCATTTTGCTGATAACGACTGGCTGATTGTGACTCATAAGCATCAGCAAAACTAATACTCACTTCGTCTCCTTCGGCGGTAGTAAATTTATATTCTGCTTTGTTACTTAAACTTGCATACTGAGCTTGGCTAACAGAGACACTGGCGGGTTTAGGATTAAATAAATCGTCTTCAAATTTGTCCAGGCCATTAAATATGCCTTCTTTAGATTTATTAATACCCTGTGCGATATCGTCGTTAAACACGCCATTGCCTTTTAATTCATCAACCGCGTCATCAATCCCTATTTGCACACCTTTTCGAGCATCACCTAACATACCTTTGAGTTTTTCATCGTCGGCACCATTGGCTTTTGCTTTACGTACTGCACTGGTAACGAAGTCTAAAACGTTTTTAACGATTTCATCAAAATCAAAAAGCGGTTTATCTTTTTTCGGCTCGCTTATCGGTAAGCCAAGAGCTTGAGCCATTTTGTCACCGAGCACTTTGGCAGCAAGTTCTTTACCGCGATGCTGATAGTTATCTTTAGGCGACTGTATTGTAGGTTGCTGTAAAGCCCCTTTATTACCGTATTTATTAATATTGTGGTTTGGAACAAAGCCAAAGTTACCGATTTTCATGATCCGACTCCTATCTATGCTTGCCTTACTTATCGGCACTGTAAGTTATTTCTGTAGCTAGATGCTCAAAAAAAAAACAATATATATTTCATCAAAACTAGACAAATACATCTCGCTCCCTACAATAGCGTCGATAAACAGCTCTCAAAGATAAGGTTATAGCGTTAATGGCAGTTATTAAAATAGACACCTCACAGTACGATGCGCAGTTAAGCGAAAAAGAACAGCGTATTGCTGCCCAATTTCAACGTTTTGGTGTGGATAAACTTGAGGTATTTAGCTCAGAGCCGATTAACTACCGCCAACGCGCTGAGTTTAGAGTATGGCACGATGGTGACGATCTGTTTCATATAATGTTTGATCAACAAACTAAAGACAAAATTCGCGTTGATAGCTTTGACCCTGCCGCTCCTTTGGTAGGTGAAGTGATGCAAGTAATGATTGATAATTTAAAGTCGTGTGAAATTTTGCGTCGTAAACTATTTCAGATTGATTACTTATCTACGCTAAGCGGTGAGATTTTAGTGAGTCTGTTATATCACAAGCCACTTGATGAGCATTGGCTGAGTGAAATTAACGCGCTTAAAGAAAAGTTAAGCAGTAAGTATAAAATTGACTTTATTGGCCGTGCCCGCAAACAAAAAGAAATGCTTGGTGATGACTACGTTACCGAACGCTTAAACGTGAATGGCCAAGAACTAATATATCAGCAGGTAGAAAACAGCTTTACCCAGCCAAATGCCAAAGTAAATATTAAAATGCTAGAGTGGGCGCAAGACTTATGTAAGCCACTT
This sequence comes from Pseudoalteromonas sp. SG44-5, assembly GCF_014164175.1. Taxonomy (NCBI): domain Bacteria; kingdom Pseudomonadati; phylum Pseudomonadota; class Gammaproteobacteria; order Alteromonadales; family Pseudoalteromonadaceae; genus Pseudoalteromonas; species Pseudoalteromonas sp. SG44-5. Next base: position 3,649 of record NZ_JACJES010000029.1, read on the forward strand.
AAAAATGATTTACTTGAACTTTATTGTGGTAACGGTAACTTTTCTATTGCGTTAGCGGGCTCGTTTAATAAAGTACTAGCAACCGAAATATCAAAGTCGTCGGTACACTCAGCGCAGTACAATATAGCGCAAAACAAGGTAGACAATTTAGATATTATTCGTATGTCGAGCGAAGAGTTTACTCAAGCCATGAATGGCGAACGCAGTTTTTCTCGTTTAGAAGGTATAGATTTAAATAGCTACAATTGCCAAACCATTTTAGTTGATCCGCCACGTGCCGGTATGGATACCCTAACGTGTGACTTAGTAGCAAATTACGAAAGTATTATTTATATTTCGTGTAACCCAGAGACACTAGAGCGCGACCTTGATCACTTAACCCGCACCCATGAAGTTAAACGCTTTGCGATTTTTGATCAGTTCCCTTATACGCACCATATTGAGTCGGGTGTATTTTTACAAAAAAAGAATACTTAAAATAAGTAGTTAAAAATTACCCATAAAAAAAGCTCCTTAGGAGCTTTTTTTATGGGGCTAACTTTACTTGCTTGCCAAGTAGTTAATTAGATTTGTGATATCTGCGGGTTCGCTAATACCCGATTCGCGACCTAGAAGTAGTTTGTACTTACCATTTACAATAAAAGTTGGTACGCCACGCAATGCACCTTTTTCTTTAAAGTAATCTTGGTCGCGCTTCATTTTTGAGCTTAATGTACGTACCGAAAAGCTTTTAAATAACTTATCGAACTTATCGCCATCAACGCCTTGGGCTACAAACACATCTTTTACGTCGGCTAATTCATTAAAATTTGCGCGCTTTGTATGAATGTGACTAAAGATAGCCGCAATAATTTTATCTTTTTGTGGTAACACTTCAGCCGTTGCTAACGCTTGGCTGATCATTTGTTGATGCTCGGTATCGCGTACGCCAACAAAATCAACATGGCTCTTTTTAAATTTTACGCCTTTATCGAGCATTGGTTTAATCTCGGCTACCAGTGGCTCCATGTTATTACACGCAGGACAGTAAAATGAGAAAAACTCTTTCACTTCTGGTTTTTTAGTTGCGCGCTCAGACACAACCTCATAATGTACACCTTCCTCAAAGGTTGCTGCAAAACTTGTTGCAGCGAAAGGTAGTAATACAGCAAGTAAACCTGCTTTAACTAATTTTATCATTATTATATGGCTCCAAAAATTTATAGTGCGAGTAAAAATGAAACTAACTCATCAAGCTCTTCTTGGCTCTTGATGGTATTTAGATTGATTTTATATTTGTCGTTTACAATAAAAGTAGGAACGCCTGTTAACGCACCTAATTTTGAGTATTTATTTTGTTTATCTTGCATTGCTTGTTCAGCTGCAATAATTGGCATACTGGCAATATCTTGATCAAACGTATCGCTACTAATGCCATTTATATCTAATAATTTTTTTAAATCTTTAATTTCAGTCAGTGGTGCGCGCTGAACATGAATACTTTTAAAAATCTTGTCTGTAATCGTATCAGCTTGCCCGTGCTTTTTAGCAACTAAATACGCTAGGCTCAAGTTACTTTGTGTTTGTGGCGACACGCCGCCTAAAAAGTTAACGTGATTTTTTATAAACACCGCACCTGCAGGTAGATTTTCTTCAATTGCGTGTGCAACCGGTTCAAATTTAAAACAATGCGGGCAATAAAACGAAAAGTATTCGGTAACTTGTGGTGTAGTACTTTTTTCGATATCGATAACTGTATATTGATTACCTACTTCAAAGTTTGCTGCAAATGCTGCAAAAGGTAGACAAAGAAGTAGTAGGCTCAGTTTTAATTTTTTAAGCATTAGTCTCTCGTTGTACATATTTTTGAATAAAATGTTATGGCAATAATTTTAGCGGTGCTTCTTGCAATGCGGCAAGCTGCTCTTTAAGTGCTAAAATTTGTTGCTCCCAGTATTTGTCATCTGCAAACCATGAAAAGTTCCGCACAAAAGCCGGATCGCTCCATCGTTTTGCAACCCACCCCATATAATGGATGATACGCATAGCTCGAAGTGGTTCGATCAACTTAAGCTGCGAGTGATCAAAATCACAAAATTCTTCATAGGCGGTTACTAAGGTATCTAACTGTAACAGCTGCGTTTGTCGATCGCCACTTAGCATCATCCATAGATCCTGAATGGGTGGCCCCTGGCGACTATCATCTAAATCAACAAACATTAACGCATCGCCTGCCCATAATATATTGCCAGCATGGCAATCCCCATGCAAACGTATCGTTTTTACATTGGTATACTGTGTTTGAGCCTGCTTAATAACCAAATCTAAAATGGTATAAAAAGCAGTTTCTAATCCCATAGGTACTAAGTTACTTTTTTGCAGATGAACTTTTGCTGTATGTAAGTACTCTTCGCAGGTTAGGGTGGGCCTTTGTGTAAATGGTTTTGTTTTAGCAACTTGATGCATTCTGCCAATTAAGCGCCCTAGTACATCAAGTTGATCTAAGTTATCGACTTCAAATAAACGCCCGCCAACACTTGGAAATAAAGTAAATAAATAGCCTTGGTGTTCAAATAAGCTTTGCCCGTTATATTCCATTGGCGCAACAACCGGTACTTCGGCCTCTGCTAGCTCAAAGGCAAAGTCATGCTCTTCTTGTATTTGCTCCTCGCTCCAACGCTCTGGACGATAAAATTTAACAACGTAGCGTTTTCCGCCTTCAGCTACAAATTGATACACCCTATTTTCGTAACTATTTAATGCCAATAAACCAGACTCAACATAAATACCAACGCTTTCTATGGCATCAAGAATTAGATCTGGGGTTAAATCAATAAAGCTAAATTTACTCATACACTTCTTATATAAAATAAAAGCGGGGAACACCCCGCTTTTTGTTAAACTTTACCGCGCTTTAAAAAAGTTACTCGACTGTGATATTTGATTGTCGGGCTCGCCTACCGGCGATAGCACAAAGTTAAATTCTGTCATTGGCGCTTTTAAGTCATACGGATCCATAACCAGTGATAAAGGCACATTGTGCGATTGCCCTGCGTTAACCCTAAACGTTTGTTTACCTATGTACTTAAAGTTATCGAGCCCTTGCACTTTAATTGTAAAGGTTTGCTCATACTGCGCTTTGTTGATCACTTTTAAGGTGTAGGTGTTTTCTACCAACCCTTCAAAATCAACCCTATATAACTGATTACGATCGCGAATAATATCAAATTCCATCGTTTTACGCAGCGCAATATTGGCAACCAAGGCACTGGTTAAAATAACCAGGATCACTATATAGCCAATAATTTTTGCCCGCAGTGGGTTGGTTTTATTCTCTGGCGTTTCTAAGTTTCGCTCAGTGGTATAAGAAATAAGTCCGCGTGGATAATTCATTTTATCCATCACCCCATCACATGCATCAATACAAGCGCCACAGTTAATACACTCTGCTTGTAAGCCATTACGAATATCTATGCCGGTTGGGCATACTTGCACGCATAAATTACAGTCAATACAGTCGCCTATTTCTAAATCTTCATGTGCCACTTTGCGCGAGCGTGGGCCACGGCTTTCACCGCGTTTTTCATCATACGATACTGTATAGGTATCTTTATCAAACATGGCTGACTGAAAACGTGAGTATGGGCAAATATGTAAACACATAATTTCGCGCATCCACCCAGCATTACCGTATGTACAAGCAGCAAAAAAGATAATACTCATTAAGGCATAGCTACCGGCATTAAAGGTAACAAAGTCAGGGAGTAGCTCACGAATAGGGGTAAAGTAACCAACAAATGTAATTGCTGTATATAAAGAAAACAAAATCCAACTGGTGTGCTTAGCGGTTTTGCGCCAAAACTTATCAAAGTCCATTGCTCGTTGGTCGAGCTTTTTACGTTGATTTGCCGTACCTTCAAACTTTTCTTCAAACCAAATAAAGGTAAAGGTCCACACTGTTTGTGGGCAGGTATAACCACACCACACTCGTCCATAAAAAGTAGTAACCAAAAACAAAGCAAACGCGGCCAACATAAAAATAAAGGCGAGTATGGTAAAGTCTTGCGGCCACAGGGTTAAACCAAATATATTGTATTTTTGACCTATTAAATCAAATAAAACGGCCTGTTCACCATTAAAATTTATCCAAGGTAGCAACATAAATGCCAACAGACCTAAAAAGCCAATTCGCTGCCTAAGAAGTTGGTGCAAGCCATTAACAGCACGCACGTAAATACGATTACGTGGATTAAACCGATCCTGTTGCCCGCTAAGATCCGGCTTTTGAATCTTTACTTCAACTGGTATATTTTTTACTTTAATTTGTTTGTCCATCGAAGTTCCTCAACACCGCTTGGAAATAAAAATTCAGCTATATTCAAGGTTTACCTTATAGTGTAATAACGTACTTATTACGTATAATATTTATAACAAGACTTGAATACTTTCAGATATTTCAGAAATATCTAACTGCTGTTAGCTATTATAACAATATTGGCTAAAATTACTGGCATAGATCGCTAATAATTTATTCACTTTAGTTACTTGCTTTTAAAATGCATTTTATTACACTGCAGCATCATTTTATGTTATTTGGATCAAAGTTTACCCAACTATGAAAAAATTTATTATTTTGGTAATAGTAGTCCTCGCCTTTTTCACAGTCGATCACCCTTTGGTGAAAGAGCCTCGTGAGCGGTTATTTAACGATGGTATTGACTTTTTAAGTGATGCAAGCAAAGTGAATCGCAGCCCTACTGCCAGTATGACTAAAAACAAAATTAGTGCGCAGTTAACGCTGTCTGAATCTGAGCGTGAGTACACCGAAAAAACATTTACTACCGATGACTCAATAAGATTATTTCACTTACGCTACTGCCGTGAGCGCGACTTAAACCTATATTTTTATGATGAGCGCTTAAACACTGTATGTAAAATAGTATCCGGCTCACTAGAACACATGCGAGGTAAATAATGGACTTTTCTGGATTAAATAAAAAAGCCAGCGACTCATTTCACCAGCAACGTAATATGCTTAAAAAACTCACGCAGGGTAAAACGCTAAAGTGCGAAAAATGTAATGGGGTTTTAACACTCGACTTAGCCATCAGCGAGCCGGGTAAAGGGCTGATTAAGTGCAAGCAAGGCTGCACTGATATTATATTAGAACTAGGCGCTTAAACTTATTTCACCGCTATATTTTGAGCTCAACTCATTACTGCACCTAAACTACTCTTCCCAGCCTTCATCTGTGTACAAGCCACTATTAAGCGCGACTATTTCCACTAGCTCTGCAAAGCCTAGCGCAAAGTCGCCCATTAGCTCATATTGCTGCTGGCAAAGTAACTGCTCATCAATACTGTTTTGTAACGCTATTTGGCTAATGGTTTGCCCATCAAGTGCAAAAAAGCTTAATGTGGCTTGAGCACTTTCGAGGGCTTGTTTATATTCTGCCTCTAACGCGGTTGAACTTAATAACTTTTGAGTATATGACGCTGTTGCCGTTACAAAACCTGCGCTCCAATTACTGCAAAATTCGTAATTATATTGTGCTGGTAATTTATAGCCTACTTCAAATACTTGCTCACTAATTTGATGGTATAACGCCATAAATAAAAATAGCATTTCTTCATCTACATTATTAGCTGTATTAGGCAAAATTGCTGCCATCCACTCATGTACGTCTAGAGGCTCAGGAGAGCAAATTACGCCAAATAAATAACCTTGGCTTTGCGTTAGCGTCATCGCTTGAGACTGGGTGTCTAAAAATGTGCTGAGCTGCTTAGCGTGCTGCTCAGTAAATTGGGGTAATTGCATTAAAACTCTTTATATTAAACATTAAAAGTTGAGCGGGTAACGGCCTTGATTATCTGGACGACCTAAAAACTTAACCGCATCATGTACATCTTTTGGCAACGTGGCATCGGGCTTTACATAGCCTGATACTTTAAAGTCAAAATTAGCTTTTAGGGTTGCATCAGCTTCAAGCCCTAAGGTGTTATCTGGGTCGATAAGTATGGCTATGTCGCCCGATTTACAGCTTAGGTTACCACCAAGCGGGCCTATATTAAACCAACCGTTCAAACCTTGTACGTCAATATTAGGGCTCGCTATCTCGCCTTGCAGTGACTCACAATAAGGTGCGCCCGATGTATACTCTGCCAATTCCAAGATCACACGACCTTTAGCGGTTACAGGTAACGGAAGTTGTATGCGTTGCATCGCTCTTTCAACTGTTGAGCGCACTAATCCATTGGTTACTTTCACTTGCTTATTAAATAAACCAAAGCTCACATCTGCATAACCCGATATATCACTGCGCTCACGTGGGTCACCAAATTTTACATTGGCATTTAACTTACCGGTAAATAATGCCCACCCGGCAACATCCCAACGTACATTATTTAATTGCTCACCTTGGTAGCGCACTTGCATCATTTGCCCTTGCCAAATAGTGCCAACACTTTGCCCTACTTCAAGTTGCTTAGGAAAATAAGGTTTTGCTAGGTCAATGGCCACCGCTGCAGGTAACTTAATAATACAAAACACAATAAAACTAAGTAAAAATACAATGGATAAGGTTATTATTTTTTTCATTCATTACTTCTCTAATAGCAAACGGCTAACACGTACATAGCCCGACTTATCGTCACGGCTCAAATCTAAATTTTCGACCCGTAGACCATGTTGATTGACCAGTTCATCAAGCCACAGTATTAATTGATTAAACTCTACTGAGTCGAGCGTTAAACGTAGCGAGTTATTACTTGGCTGCATTTTACTAATATTTATTTTATAGCGTCCGCGGGTGGCGTTAACTATTTGGCTAATGTTTTGACTATTAACCACTTGTGTATTACCAGCGGCCTTGAGCTTTACAATACTTTCGTCAACCCACACTAGTAGCTCTTGCTGTTTTAATTGCGATTGCTCAGCACTTGCTATTGCATTATTTAAGGGTCTAAAAATGCCCATCACTAAAATAAACACAATAAAAATACCACTCGCAACGATTATTAACTGCTGCTCTTGCTCTTTTAGTGAGCGCCAATGTTTAATTAACTGCTGCTTCATACTGCACCTCGCAGTTTAATTTCGCCAACCACAAAGTCACCATCGTTACTTAACGAACCTTGATCAACCGTTAACCCTTGCTGTTCAAGTATGGCTTTAACTTTACCAAAGGTTTGAAAGTCTTTTGCGCGTGCTCTCATACGTAATTCATTACGTTTTTTGTCATAACGCAGTGTTTCAGGGGTAAAATTACTTACCTGCGAAAACACCCCCACTAATTCTATGGTTAACTCTAAAAATCCAGCGTCGCTGGTATCTTGTATTTTTGCCAGTGCACCTTTAATTTGGTTTTTAATAAGGTGTGGGCGAACCTTAGTTCCCGGAAATGCCTTTTGGTAGCGCTCAATTACCTGTGCTTTAGCAAGTTCTAACTGGGTATTTAGCTGATGCAACTCTATAGCTTTAATCGCAATACTCGCTACTAAGGCAACGCTGGTAATAATGGCAGCACTTTTCCAGTACCCCCACCATAAGGTGCTTTTCTTTTTAAGCTGATACATACCTTGGCGAAGATTAAACTTAGTATGCTCTAGTTGCTTAGCAAATAAGGCCAGCGGTAGGTCGTAATCACTGGTTTGAGCCTGTAAGTTTACCGTTTCAGGAAACTGAGTCGCCGGACTAAAATGCTTTACATCTGGATTACCCATTGCTGTTAAGTAACCATTTAACCAGCTCGTCTCTACTGCACTTATACGCCATGGGCCTTGTTTAAATAACCACTGATTATTAAGTGCTATTGCCGTTACTGTGTTCTCATCTGCTGGGGGTAATAACAAAGCATCGGGTAATATTTTATATACCGATAAATTATGCTCTGCAAATAGCGCTAGCCACGCCTCAAACCATTCGCGGTCGGTCATAGCAACACGAACAGCATGCTGCTCGCCAATCATCACTGGCTCACCTACAGCAATAAATAGCTCATCTATATCGCACGCTATATCTTCTTCGAGCATATAAGGCAAAGCTTGCTCTAACTTACGATTCCATTTAGTCGGTAGCATTACCGTTTTTAATTGCACTTGGTCACAAGGCAATAATACAACGACTTCGCGCCCTAGCGATTTTTCGCTCAGTTCGTTTAAATAACTGGCATTAACTAGCTCACCACTGGCTATTATTTGTTGTTCTTGTGGTGAGTATATTAACCAATTAAGTAACTCTTGTTCGGTTTGACCCGTGCGGATCAACAGTATTTCTGTCACTGTACGCCTCCAAATTTTCGCGCCAGTATCGTTACGTCGCCGTCTTTGGCGTGCAGTAATGTGGTCATCGAAAAACGCAGATCAACAAAGTTTGCCTGCGTTTGTAATTTAAAATATTCGCTATTAATACTAAACAATTTTTCTACCGCTTTGACGTTTTGCCCGCCTTGCTGCTGAACTTGTTCAAAAAAGGCAGCTTTACTTTCAAAGCCTGCATCTGGGCGAGCAGCAATCACAGCTTCAGCACCCGATACACTTAGCTCATCTATAAGGGTACTCAAAATGAGTGCTTGCTCTGCTGCTAAGGTATTCACATTAATAGACAATAAAGTGCTACCAGGTATTACACAAACATAAGGCAGCACTTTTTCCATTACTAATGGGTTAAAACCTTTAACCAAACGCAGCTCTGAGGTTGATGCAAATAAGCTATTGGCGGTCATGTACGGAAATTGACGCGACAAGTATTCCCCTTCTTCTGCTCCTGAACGGTATGTAATGCTGTTTTCGTCTAGCCAATCAAACACACTGTCAGCCATGGTTTCCTCTGACTCTTGTGCCGGTAAATCTTCAATATTTTCAAGTAATGCGAACAAGGCCTTGTGCGCTGGATTGGTTTTGCTAGCACTATTTAAATCTGGTTCTACGGCTATAGCATTTAAGTTTAAACATGCTTGTAAATCCGTTATTTTTCCGCTTAGTGTGCCGTTATCAACTGGGTAAGGTATATCGCCTTGCTGCGCCCATATTTGATCTAATGTGGTTTTGTCAGGATCGTCTCTTTTGCTTTTAATCAGCGCTTTTATGGCAAGCTCTTCTGCACCATAGGCATACCACTTAGCTTGTTGATGACCCTGTAAGTTAGTACTTTTTTGCACTTGCACCATTAAGTTAGCACTCATTTCTACGGCTAAAATGGCCGCTAATGCAACAATAAACAGCACAATAACAAGTGCGGCTCCACGAGAAGAACGCAGCCCCATTACTGCCCACCTTCTTGCGGGTTACCTTCATCGGCAAGTGCATCATCAGTTGATGGGCTCGATGGTAGAATTTCTTTACCTTGTCCTGGCACTAAAAATACTCGCCTAATTGGCTCCGCCTCAATTTGTTGCAGCGTAACAGCAACCGCTTTAGGAAGTGCTTTAATTTGCCACTTAGCTTGCCATTCGTTTTTATCGTCTAAAAATTCAAACTTTAGCTCTTCAATGTTTTTTAAAACAACCTGTACACGCGGCTCCATATTATCAAGCTGATCAACATATACCCGGTACACTCGCTCCAAGTTGTCGTTTATTACGCGATAACCCACAGCTTGTAATTCTGAGCGTGGTAATAAATTAATTGGATTTATCCAGCCGTCGCGCACAAAGCCAATGCCATCATATTGGCTATCTAAAACATAGCGTCCGGCTAGCAAATACTGCTCTTGCACATCGCCTGCTTCATTGCGTACAGCACGTTTGGTCATTTGACTAAAATCTTGATCCATTAACCTAAAGGTGGTTTGCAAACCATTTAGCTCGGCTATTTTATCATCCGAAGCCTCTTTGGCGCGGGTAGTGGTATCTAGTATTTGGTGCGTGGCCATAATAACAAAGCCTAAAATCCCCAAGGCTACCATCACTTCAAGTAAGGTAAATCCGCGTTGCTTCACTTATTTTTTGCCTTTATTTAAATAAGTTGCCAGCTCATATATTGAGTGTTCGTATTTTTCATCACTAAATATATTAATGGTTAATTTTACAAAGTCTTTATCTGCGGTTTTACCTATATCTTGGCGCCAAAACCATTCAACACCCGCCATAACTTCACTACCGCGCACGCCGTCTTTCCCTTCCCATTGTTCGCCTTTGGTACGCTGCTCTACCATAATGTTTTCGGCAACCCATGAGGCGTAAGTTTGCTCTTCTATGCTAGATAGATGATGAATGTGTTCACTGGTTGCTTGCATTGCTGCAATACCTGCCATAGCACAAATACTCAATGCCACTAGCACTTCAAGTAAAGTAAAACCTTTATTATACTGGCGCATTATTCGGGCTCTCGGCGTAAATTCACTGGCGCAGTAAACTCACCTTCAATAAAGTAAACCGGCTCGCTTTGCTCTTTTAATTCGAGTGTTAATTGAAATGCACTTACTTCGCCCGAAGATAGTATTAGCACTTGCGGAATTTTAAACTTTTTAAGCTCCAATAAGCTGTCTTCGTCTCCGCTCATTAGCTCACGCCAATTTGCTTGCTCGAGTAAGTTATCTTGCGCCCAAGCTAAGTCGTCTAGGTTAAGCGCTAGTTTAAAGCGTGGATCAAATTCAACCGGCTCAAATAATGCTTCTCTGACAAAGCTTACCCACTTTTCACCATCAAAAACTAAAAACTCAAATACGTTGTTGTCTATATGAAAACCCAATTCAACTTGGTTTAAAATAGCAAATTCTGATGCCATATTAATGGTGGTATGCAGCCTAAGCGCTTGAGTATCTAACTCATCCTCAGCGCCGCCTTCTAAGCTATATACCACCATTTTTGTGGCAAAAGCGATGATCACTAATACCACTAAAATTTCGATTAAACTAAAGCCGCGGCTTTTTGCACGCAATCTCTCAGAGCTTACTTGCATAGTAAGCCCTGGATATTAGTATATAAATACACTGCGCGATTGATGGCCATTACTGTTTTTCTTCGTCCCAGTTACCAATGTCGTCATCGGTGCCGGCTTGGCCATCTGGACCTAAAGAAAAAATATCAAATTTACCAATTTCTCCTGGGCTAATTAACTGATAAGTATTGCCCCACGGATCCTCTGGTAATTTACTAATAAAGCCACCATCTGGAAAACGTTTTGGTATTGGCTCTATGCTGGTTTTATTAACCAATGCTTCTAGGCCTTGCTCGGTACTTGGGTAGCTTTTATTTTTAAGCTTATAAAGGCTCATTGCATCTTCAAGCTGCTGAATATCTAAGTGTGCTTTATCGATAGCGGCCTCTTCTTGTTGACCCATAATATTAGGTGCCACAATTGACATGATCATGCCAATGATAACCAGTACTACCATTACTTCTAGCAAAGAAAAACCTGATTGTTTATTCACGTAATTACCTCATTATTCTAAAAACACTAAACAATGGTTTATTAAACCATTAATTTACTTTTAAGTTAAAGCCCTACAGCTTTATTCATTGCCATAATTGGCTGTAAAATTGCCATTACTATAAATAATACAATAACCGCCATTAAAGCGATCATTGCGGGTTCTAATAGTTTTAGCGATACATTAACCATACTTTCAAATTCGCGATCTTGGTTATTAGCAGCGCGTTCTAACATTTGCTCCAGCTCGCCAGATTTTTCACCGCTGGCTATCATATGTAGCATCATTGGCGGAAACAATTTAGTTTGCTGTAAGGCCGCTCTTAAACTTGCCCCTTCGCTTACTCTATCCGCTGCATCGGCAACTGCTTTTTTAATTTTTTCGTTGATCAGCACTCCACCCGCAATACGCATACCTTCAAGTAGCGGTACCGAGCTTGATGATAAAATACTTAAAGTTCGGGCAAAACGAGCGGTATTAATACCTCTAGCTACTTTACCAATACCGGGCATATGCAATATTTTATCATCCCACCAAAAACGAATTTTAGGCTGTTTTAAAGCATGCTTAATCCCTATCGCTAGGGCCGTTATTACAATTAAACTAATAAACCAATAATTTTGTACAAAATGACTTCCCGCCATTACCCACTCAGTGGTCCAAGGGAGTACTTGCTTGGTTTTCTCAAACGTTTTAAGTATTTTAGGTACTACAGTACCTAATAAAACCGACACAATTGCAATAGCAAACACCACTAAAATAATGGGGTACACCATAGCTTGCGTTATTTGACTGCGCATATATTGGCGCTGCTCGGTGTAATCGGCAAGCCGGTTTAGTACTTGGTCTAAATGCCCTGACTTTTCGCCTGCGGCAACCATAGCGCGGTATAAATCGTCAAACACATGCGGAAACTCACTCATACCGTCGGCAAGGGTATACCCTTCCACTACTTTTGAGCGAACCGACATCAGCATGCGTTTTAAACGTGGTTTTTCACATTGCTCAGCCACAGCCATTACCGCACCCTCAACTGGCAGAGCCGATTGAATGAGTGTTGCTAACTGGCGAGTTATAAGCGCCAAATCTGAGGTTGATATAGTAGGTTTAAACAAACCGCCAAGTAATGACGTTTTTTGGCCTTTAACCTGTTTATCACTTTGCGCCGCGGGTACAACTTCGAGCGGCGTTAATTTTTGGTCGCGTAATATTTGGCGAATTTGTTTTGCTGTATCCGCTTCTAAAATGCCTTTTTTTTCTTTGCCTCGGCCATCTAAGGCACGGTATTCAAACGCTGCCATTATTAGCCTTCCTCACGGGTAACACGCAATACTTCTTCAAGTGTTGTTTTACCTGCAAGTACACGGCTACAGCCATCTTGACGAATACTTGGACTGAGCTTGCGAATGTATTTTTCAACGCTTTGCTCGCCCTTACCATTGTGGATCATTTCACGAATGGTTTCGTCCACCACTAATAACTCATGAATACCAGTACGGCCTTTATAACCATTAAAGTTACATGCTTCACACCCTACTGCACGGTGTATAGTTGGTTTACTTTCAAACGGTACGCCTAATAACTGGCACTCGCGCTCATCGGCTACATGTTCTTTTTTACAATTTTTACACAGTGTACGTACTAGTCGCTGCGATAACACACCGAGTAACGACGATGAAAGTAAAAATGGCTCCACTCCCATATCTTCCATACGAGTAATAGCGCCAGAAGCAGTATTTGTATGCAACGTAGACATTACCAAGTGACCGGTTAATGATGCTTGCACACCAATTTGAGCGGTTTCTAGGTCACGTATTTCACCTACCATCACTACATCGGGGTCTTGACGTAAAATAGCCCGTAAGCCACGCGCAAAGGTCATACCTACTTTAGTATTTACTTGCGTTTGGCCAATGCCCGGTATTTCGTATTCAATGGGATCTTCAACCGTTAAAATATTACGATCGCGAGAGTTTATTTGACTCATACCTGCGTACAAGGTGGTACTTTTACCAGAGCCTGTAGGCCCGGTTACTAAAATAATGCCATGAGGTTTACTAATTAAATTTGCAAACAATTCACGGTTTTGTGCGGTCATACCTAAATCTTCAAGATTTAAGTGCGCGTTATTTTTATCCAGTAAACGCAGCACAACACGCTCACCAAAACTCGATGGCATGGTTGATACCCGTACATCAACTGCACGCCCTGCAATACGCAAACTAATACGGCCATCTTGTGGTATACGTTTTTCGGCAATATCGAGCTTAGCCATTACCTTAATTCGCGATACCAGCAAGGATGCTAATTTACGATTAGGTTTAAGTACCTCTTTTAATACACCATCAACCCTAAAGCGAATAACCAGTTCTTGCTCAAAGGTTTCAATATGAATATCAGACGCACCCTCTTTAATTGCTTCACTGAGCATCGCATTTATAAGCTTAATAATTGGCGCATCATCATCGCCTGCCAGTAAATCTTCGGTTTGTGGCAATTCGTCTACTAATGAAAACAAGTCAACTTCGTTGCCAATGTCTTCCATCATTTGTTGCGTTTCAGAACTATCTCGCTGATACGAAGCCTCTAGCAGTAGCTCAAACTTGTCATCAGCAAGCTGCTCAAGCGTAAAACCATGCCCTGCAATACGGCGTACTTCTAACAGTACGTCAATATCAAGTTCGCCACGGTAATACACTATGCGCTGCTCTTTATTTTTACTCAGCAGTACACCGGCTCGCCGTGCGTATGAAAAAGGCAAACGTTTAGCGGGTAACTCAACTAAGTCGTCACTGGTTAATAGCTCGTCCGGATGATGCGCATTAGGATGAACCACATCTTGGTTTATCTCTGCAATCGCCTTAGTCATCTTTACGCTCTTGTGCATTTTGTTTACGTAAATGCTCTTCATACGTAGGTGGCAGTATTAGCTCATCATTCCACTCGGGTAAAATAGGGGTGTCGGTTCTTGGCATTAACTCTATACCATCTTCGCGCTGCTTAAATTGCTCGCCACGAATAAAGTTATATTTATTAAAGCTCAACTTATTCATGCTAATTCCGTCGCGAATAATAGTTGGGCGAATAAATACAATCAGGTTACGCTTACGTCGTGTGGTATTAGTTGATTTAAATAAGTGACCTAAAATAGGAATGTCGCCTAGTAGTGGCACCTTAGATACACTCTCTTGTACGTCTTCATCTATTAATCCGCCAAGTACCACCATACCGCCATCATCGGCCATTACTGTGGTTTTAATTGAACGCTTATTAACTGAAATATCAACAGCAGTAGCACCACTTACACTCGACACTTCTTGCTCAATAGTTAACTGCACAGCAGAGCCATCGTTAATTTGCGGGGTTACTTTAAGCTTTATACCCACTTCTTGGCGTTCAACTGTTTGAAATGGGTTGGTGTTATTACTCCCGGTTTGCGAGCCAGTAATTATAGGCACTTCTTGACCCACTAAAATAGACGCTTCTTCATTATCCATAGTAGTAATAGAGGGGGTCGCCAAAATGTTTGAGTTACTATCGGTCGAAACGGCTTGAACAATTGCGCCCCAGTCATTTTTTATCACCCCCATGGCTAAGCCGTTAATCCCACCGAGTAATGATGCTAATGGGCCGTAATCACCCTTAGTAGTTTCATCAACCTGAGTAATTGTGCCGCTTTCGGTACCAATTATATTTTTAGATACGGTAGTATCACGTGCTTGCTCAGCCGCTACAGCTAACGCACCAACCGGTACAGTTGTGCCATTATTAAACTGCAGCATACCGCCTTGCTCAGAAATCCACTGCAAACCAAAGTTAATACCGTCGCCTTCCATTACCTCAATTATAATTGCTTCAACCAATACTTGCGCACGGCGAATATCTAAACGCTCAATAACTGACTCAAGCGAGCGCATGGTATCGGGTTGTGCTGTAATAATTAATGAGTTTGAATCGGGGTGGGCTTCTATGCTGGTTTCGTTGTTACTGCGAGTACGTGTTTTGGTTACGCTGCCGCCTTGAGTGTCATCTGTTAGCGACTTACTAACACCTTGCAATACTTTAACTAAATCTTCTGCTTTTGCGTAATTTAGATAAAATACTTTAGTGTTCCCTTGGCTTTCAAGCTCACCGTCTAAGCGCTTAATAAGCTCAATAGCACGGGTGCGTGCTTGGCCTTCGCCACTAACAATAACGCTGTTAGTACGGCCATCGGCAACCACTTTAGGTATTAAAAACTCTGGAATACTGCCTTTTCCGCTGTCTTTATAAATATTATCAACTACAGATACCACATCATCTGCGGTAGCAAATTTAAGCTTTACAATATCAACACGCTTATCGCCCGCTTGATCAACCGAGCGTATTATTTCAACTAAGCGGTTTACCGATGCAGCATGCCCGGTAAGCATCATTACGTTTGCGGCATTAAAGTTAGCAACATGGCCGCCATCTTTTTGGTCGCTAAATTGACGAACCAAAGGACCTAGCTCTTGCACGCTTACATTTTTAACCCGTACAACTCGGGTAATCATCATATCGCCGCTGGCTTCACTGCCATCTGTAATTAGCGGTACGTTTGATTTTTTAGCATCCGAGCTTTTTTCAATTTTTATTATATTATTGTCCATTTCAATGGCTGAATAGCCATAAACTTCTAATACATTTAAAAAGAATTGATAATAAAGCGCTTCGCCCATTAACTCATAACTACGCACATTTACTTTGCCACGTACGTTAGGGTCAATAATTATTGTTTTATTAAGATTTTTACCAACAATATTAATAAACTCATTAATATCAGTGCCTTTAAAGTTAGCAGCGTATTCAACAGCAGCAACAGAAAACGAAATGCTTGCTGCTAGAAAAAGTGCTGCGTACTTAGCTAACCCTTTTTTAATTTTTGTGAGGTGTAGCGCCTGAACCATTATATTAAAACTCCAATGCTAAGTTATTGCAGACTAAATTGTACGTCTATTTGCTGGTTATCACGTTCAATAGTGATAGTGGCATCTGTACTGTTACGCAGCTCATTAATGGCTGCCATGGCCTGTTTTAAATCTGTTAGTTGATAGCCATTAATTGCAACAGCTAAATCGTTATTTTGTAATCCCATCTGCTTAAATAGCTCAGGCTCTTTACCTGGACTCAAGCGATAACCAATAAGTTCCCCATCGCTCATCGCTTGTGACACGCGAATATAGTCAAATAACTTACCGGGCTCTTCGAGCAACTCTTCACGGGTTTCGATTAAAGCCTGCTTAATGTTTGGATCGGCAGTTACATCTATTTGTTGCTCACTTGGGGCAGGCCCTAATTGTGGGCCCATTTCAGCTTCATCACGTGCAGCTAAAACCGGCATAGATACTGTTTTTGTAAAGTCGAGACCATCTAACATTAATGTTTCAAATCGTCCGTTTACCGTTAAAATAACGCGGTCAGGTAATATCTGCGCTAGTTTAGCTCGCGTCCCTTGCACTGCTTCATCTACTAGGTAGGTTTCTTGCTTGCCCTGTGACTCTATAATAGCGAGCCCCGCTTTATCGTCGTTATTTACCGCTACAATACCAGTAAGATTTATACTTAAGCGCGTTTCAGGGGCATCATTAACAACTTTTGCAGCGTGATCATCGCTCTTGCTTTTAACAATTATTTTACCAAATATAAATTGCTCAATTATATGTTGAGAATAATTGTTACTTGCTGCAGTTGAATGTTGTCCGTAGTAGATTGGCGTGAGTGATGACACAATAGGATTTGGCCACATAAGCCAAACGAGTTTAGACGATAAAAAAGCAATATAAACAACAACTAATAATGTAACAACCGCACTCAATTTGGCATGCGGTAAACGGCTTATAAAATGTTTAAATTGTTGAACTTGCTGTTCCATAAATAGTATTCTTATTTTAGTTTTTACCTAATCGCTATGCATAGTACCTTTTCATTTTTCATTCAACAAGCATGCTAATATTAAACTTTGTAAACAGATTGATTTTAATTTAGCCGCTGCATAAAAACAGCTGTTGTAGTAATCCTTCATCGCAAATAGCTTTTATGGTAAATTTTAAAATCTAGGCAAACACTTATTAAAGGTGCTTTATGGCTAAAAAAAGTAATGCTAACCCTAATTTAGAACATAAAGATGAGCTAAAAATTAGATTAGACAAATGGTTATGGGCGGCACGATTTTATAAAACACGTGCTGCGGCTCGCGAAATGGTACAAGGCGGAAAAGTACATTATAATGGCCAGCGTACCAAAGCAGGCAAAATAGTAGAAATAGGCGCAACTATAAAATTAGCCCAAGGGGTAGATGAAAAAATAGTAACTGTGCTCAAAATACTTGAAAAACGCCAAAGCGCCCCCATTGCACAGACCTTGTATCAAGAATCTGATGCCAGTATTGCTAAACGCGAAGAAAATTCTATCGCGCGCAAAAATAACAGCCTTTTTGCACCTCATCCGGATAAAAAACCGGATAAGAAGCAAAGACGCGAACTTTTAAAATTGAAATTAAGTTAGGTATAGTCGCTCATGCAACAAGATTTACTCCACCGTTATTTATTCGACAATCTCGATGTTCGTGGCGAACTCGTACAAATTGAGAATGCCTACAACGAAATGATCGCCAATCATAATTACCCTGATGCAGTTAAAGCATTATTGGGTGAACTGCTTGTTGCGACCTGTTTATTAACAGCCACCTTAAAATTTGAAGGCGAAATAGCGGTTCAACTACAAGGTGATGGGCCGGTTAAATACGCGGTAATTAATGGCGACGATAAACAAAACATGCGTGGTATAGCTCGCTTACAAAGTGAAGTAACAGGTAGCACAGTAAAAGAGTTGATAGGCCAAGGCTATATGGTTATTACTATTACGCCAACTAAAGGAGAGCGCTATCAAGGTATAGTGCCTTTAGAGCATGAAACCTTAAGTGAATGTATAGAGGCTTACTTTGAGCAATCAGAGCAATTAAAAACGCGTCTTTGGTTTGCAACCGATACAACCGAGGGAAATGCCAAAGCTTGTGGTTTATTTTTACAAGTTTTACCCGTTGATAAACAAAAATCTATTGAAGACTTTGCCCACTTAGAAGCTCTTAGCCATACCATTAAAGATGAAGAACTATTAGAGCTTGATGCTAACACCGTACTAACTCGTTTGTACCACGAAGATAACCCGCGTGTGTTTCAGCCACAAAGCATTCAATTTAAGTGTGGTTGTACCCGCGAAAAAACCATGACTGCATTAGTTAATATTGGCCAACAAGCGCTACTTGATGATGTTGCTGAGCATGGCGAAATCAAAATTAGCTGCCATTACTGTCTAAAAGATTATCTTTTTGATGAGCAAGATGTGAAAAACATTTTTAACTAATCACGCATTAAATCTAAATTATAAAAAAGTCACATGCTATGCGGCTTTTTTTATAATTTTAAAATGACACCGGTATCATAAAAACGGCTATTTTTATGATACCGGTGTCATTGAAATTATTCATGTTTTTTACCCAATATATGTGTTTTTAACACCTTCATAAGCTCGAATATCCTTAGCTCATCTGTTACTATAATCGCAGCTTAAAGGTTAACAAGACCCAGGCTATCCCGTTCAATCTCACACAATTTAGGTATAAACATGACTTCAAGCGCTACTCGTTTTGTCGATCTAACTGCAGCTGAACTTGTCGAACACGCGATCCGTCGTGGCGAGGGTACTTTAGCAGCCAATGGTGCTTTTGTAGCAAATACTGGTCATCGCACCGGTCGTTCTCCAAAAGATCGCTTTATTGTTCAAGAATCTAGTACTGAAAACGAAATCCAATGGGGCAACGTAAATCGCCCATTCGACGCAGATAAGTTTGATGCTTTGTGGGCACGTGTAGAAGCGTATGTGCAAAGTAATGATCACTTCATCTCTCACCTTGAAGTAGGCGCTGATCCAGAGCACTATCTACCTGTTGTTGTTACTACAGAAACTGCATGGCATCATATTTTTGCTAAAAATATGTTTATTCAACCTAAGTCTTACAACTCATCTGACGTACCTCAGTGGCAAGTAATGAACGTTCCTTCATTTGTATGTGAGCCTGAGCGCGATGGCACAAACAGTGACGGTACGGTACTCATTAACTTTGCACAACGTAAAGTATTACTTGCTGGCATGCGTTATGCCGGTGAAATGAAAAAATCAATGTTCTCTGTACAGAACTTCCTACTTCCAGCGAAAGGTGTATTACCAATGCACTGCTCTGCAAACGTAGGTGAAGCAGGCGATACCGCTTTATTCTTTGGCTTATCTGGTACAGGTAAAACAACTCTTTCAGCAGATCCAACTCGCTTTTTAATTGGCGATGACGAACACGGCTGGGCACCTGGTAGTGTGTTTAACATTGAAGGCGGCTGTTACGCTAAATGTATCGACCTATCACAAAAAAATGAACCTGTTATTTGGGATGCGATCCGCTTTGGTACTATTTTAGAAAACGTAGTGCTTGATGAAAATCGTTTACCTGATTTTAACGATACTAGCCTTACACAAAATAGCCGTGCTGCGTACCCTCTTGAGCACGTTGAAAAACGTAAAGTAGAAAACCGCGCAGGCGAGCCAAAAGCAGTGGTATTTTTAACGTGTGACGTAAGTGGTGTACTTCCTCCAGTATCAATACTGACTGAAGAAGCGGCAGCATTTCACTTCTTAAGTGGTTACACTGCAAAAGTAGGCTCTACTGAGATTGGTTCTACAAGCGATATTGAGTCAACATTCTCAACTTGTTTTGGCGCACCATTCTTCCCACGTCCAGCAGGTGTTTATGCTGAGCTTCTAATGAAGCGTGTACGTGAGTTTGGCGCTAAAGTATACCTAGTTAACACAGGTTGGACTGGCGGCCCTTACGGTACTGGTAAGCGTTTTGATATTCCAACTACACGTGCTGTAGTAGATGCTATTGTATCGGGTAAACTAGTTGGTGTAGAAACTCAACACATTGATGTTTTAAACCTAGACGTACCTGTAGCCGTTCCAGGTGTAGACAGCAACTTACTTAACCCAATTAATACCTGGGAAGACAAAGCTAAGTATGCTGAATATGCAGCTAAACTTGCAGCCGATTTCACTGAAAACTTCACTAAATATGACGTATCAGACGAAATTAAAAATGCAGGACCTAAAGCATAATAGCTTTAACCTCGCATAACAAACGCCAGCTTAACGCTGGCGTTTTTGATCCCAGCCATAAATATAAATGACCAAAGTTAAAAGAGAGTATTAGCCAACCAATCAAGCCTAAGTGACTTAATGTAGCAAAGGTAATAACAGGACTTTAATTTAGCACTACAGCCCAGCCTTACTTCTTACAATGCCAATACAGTACACAGTATCAATCACAGCGACAAAACACCACTTAGCTACCCCATCGTAAGCCTGCCTAAATAGCCCCTCTTAAAATCACTAAGCACTCTTTTTATAGCTAGATTCTAAAAGGTTTACTTTATATCAGGCATTAAAAAACCGAGCGTAAGCTCGGTTTTTTTAGTACTAATTAGCTAGGCTAATTATTACGCTACGATGTTTGCAACAACGCCAGCGCCTACAGTACGACCACCTTCACGGATAGCGAAACGAAGACCTTCGTCCATCGCGATTGGCGCGATTAGAGTTACTGTCATCTTAACGTTATCACCAGGCATTACCATTTCTACGCCTTCTGGTAACTGTACGTCACCAGTTACGTCAGTTGTACGGAAGTAGAACTGTGGACGGTAACCTTTGAAGAATGGAGTATGACGACCACCTTCATCTTTTGAAAGTACGTATACTTCTGATTCAAAAGTAGTGTGTGGCTTGATTGAACCAGGCTTAGCTAGTACTTGACCACGTTCAACGTCTTCACGCTTAGTACCACGTAAAAGTGCACCAATGTTCTCACCAGCACGACCTTCGTCAAGCAGTTTACGGAACATTTCAACACCAGTACAGATTGACTTAGTTGTATCACGGATACCAACAATTTCAATCTCGTCGTTGATGCGGATAATACCAGCTTCAACACGACCAGTTACAACAGTACCACGGCCTTGGATTGAGAAAACGTCTTCGATAGGCATGATGAATGCTTTATCGATGTCACGCTCTGGCTCTGGAATGTAAGAATCAAGTGCGTTTGCAAGCTCAACAATCTTATCTTCCCACTCTTTTTCGCCTTCAAGCGCTTTAAGTGCTGAACCTTGAATTAGTGGTAAGTCATCACCTGGGAAATCGTATTCTGAAAGAAGTTCACGAACTTCCATTTCTACTAGCTCAAGTAGCTCTTCGTCATCAACCATGTCACATTTGTTCATGAACACGATGATGTAAGGAACGCCAACTTG
>NZ_JACJES010000002.1:0-14565 GCF_014164175.1 Pseudoalteromonas sp. SG44-5
AAAGGCACTGTACTCACTAACAAATACCTGCAAGGCGAAGAGCTAAGCAAAATTGAATGGCTACTGTTAAATGAAACAATCAGTGAATACCGAGAACGCTTAGCTAATATCAGTTGGTTTATGCGCTTATTAAATGAAGACATTGCGCGCAGAGCTAATAAAGAAGATAACTGTACCGGACGGTTTTGGGAGGGACGTTTTAAATCACAAGCCCTCTTAGATGAAGCCGCATTAATCGCCTGTATGGCATATGTTGACTTAAACCCAATAAGAGCAAAGGCAGCAACAACACCAGAAACATCAGAGCATACCAGCGTAAAAATACGCATTGAAAGTGCCACTGCAGGTAAGCAACCGGAGCAACTCCTGCGCTTTTCAGGTAAACCAAAAAAGCAAATGGCAAAAGGATTACCGTTTGAGCTTAAATCTTACCTTGAACTAGTAGAATTAACCGGGCGTTGTATACGCGAAGGTAAAGCGGGCTATATCGAAAGCAGCACTTTACCCCTGTTACAAAGAGTAAACATTACCCCCGAAAACTGGCTAAAACTCACCACGCAATTTAGTCGCGTATTTCATGGTGCAGTAGGTCGCCCAGCGTCACACGAAGGATACTGCGAACACCTAAACAGAAAGCGGCGCACCAACGTTAGTAACTGCGAAAAGCTACTGGCTTAAAATTTTACTTCAAAAACTCTCCGTAATTCCCTTCACTGTGAAAGCACAGTATTTCGCATGCCTAAAAAATGAATGAAAAGTAGGTGAAAACGATGTTATTTGAGCTAGCGGAAGCATTTTGAATATTTAGGACACTTTAAGCCAAACGATATTTATCTTAGTAAAAATTAAAGCGATTAATTATTAGAATGGGTGTCACATTAATTTTTTATTGTCAGTTTCGACTAATATCAAATGGACAACGCTAAAGGTTACTTGCATTGGTTGTTAAGCACTTTTACACTAATCATTTTACTGGCGTAATTAAATGACTAAATACGAGACTGATTCTATTGAAGCGCAATATCAACTAGGATCTGAAAAACTAGTTTTAGCGAACAAGTTAGCGATTGTTGATGTAGCAGAAATGGATGATGTTGAGGCTATCCTTTTAGTTAAACTATATGAAAAAATATTTACAACGCCAGACACAGAAAATGATGTTTTTTCTTTTCAAAATGTTGCTAATTGGCACAGACAGTGGCTAGGTAATGTATATGAATGGGCAGGTAAAATAAGAAGTATTGATATGGGCAAAGGCGGATTTCAGTTTATGTCGCCTTTACAAATTGAAAAAAATATTAGGTTATTTGAAGATGAGTATTTATCTCGATTTAATAACTTACCAGAAATGACAGATGAAGAGTTTGTCTCGTTTATAGCGCAGAGCCATGTTGAGTTTATTTTAATTCATCCATTTCGTGAGGGTAACGGTAGGATAAGCCGTCTTTTAATGGATTTTTTGTGTAGCAAAGCAGGTAAAGGAACACTTGATTATAGTTTGTGGGATGAGCATAAAGACTTTTATTTTAAGTCAATTCAAGCGGGTGTAAACAGAGATTACCAACATATTGAAAGGCTTGTAAGGGATATAATTAAATAGCGAGTGAAAGAGACTCGTATTTGAGTTTATTTGCTTTTAGTTTTTTCTCAATTGTTTTAACTGTTGCACCAGTTTCGATGGCCGTAGAGCTAGCAACAGATCTTAAAATCATACTTTTTGTGATTTTTTTCTTATCTTTACTCATAATTGCCACCTCGTATAAATATATATCTGTAATTAACCTTACACCTAGATACTCGTGTTATCAATTAAAGTTATAAGTATTTTTTATGATAATATTGAAGGCTCGAGATTAAATTTGATTCTGAAATTAGATATTATTAATTGGTCGGTATGGAGAGATTCGAACTCTCGACCCCTGCCACCCCATGACAGTGCGCTACCAAGCTGCGCCACATACCGACTGAGGTTGCAATAGTACGTGTATTTTTTTAAAAATCAATAAGCATTTGTTTGTTTGGGTGTTTTTTGCGCAAGCAGGCTGAAAATAGTTTCCTTGCGCAATTAAAAGTAGTTAAGCATGGCGCTAGTCTTTATTTAACCAAAGTTTGATCGTGTTATACATTTCGTCTCGTAGTATTGGTTGCGCAGTTTTGTTAGGGTGCAAGTTATCGTTTTGCATTAAGTCGTTTTGCCCAGCAACTTTAAGTACAAAAAAGTCCATAAGGTAAGCGTTTGTATTTTTACTTACTTGTGTAAAACTATCGGTAAACATTTTGCTGTAACGTGGCCCGTAATTAGGGGGAATATAAATTTCCATTAAAGCGCTGGTGGCATTGGCTGCTTGGCTTTTTTTGATTAATTCGGTTAAGTTAGCTTGTAGCTTACTCACCGGAAAACCACGTAAACCGTCGTTTGCGCCCAGCTCAATAAGTACATGAGTTGGTTGATACTGCGCTAGCAAAGCATCTACACGGCGCAGTGCGCCACCGGTTGTTTCGCCACTAATACTGGCATTAATAAGTTTGATATTACTTTGCTCAGCATCGTATTTATCTTGTAACAATTGTACCCAGCCTTGTTCTTGTTTAAGTCCGTAGGCTGCGCTTAAACTGTCACCAAGTATTAAAATGGTGTTATTAGCTGCTGCACTTAGTGGCTTGATAACTAAAAATAAAATGAATACAAAACGTAGGATTGAATGAGTCATATGTCAGCGCTTTCTCAATTAAATATAATTCAAGTAAATGGTTTGTCTAAAGTGGTATCTACCTTTGAAGGTGAGTTGCCCATCCTCAGCGACATCAGCTTTAATGTCAAGCATGGCGAATCTGTTGCGGTAGTGGGCACTTCTGGTTCTGGTAAATCTACGTTACTTAGTTTGTTAGCTGGGCTTGATACGGCGAGTGGCGGTGAAATATTTTTAGATGGCGAGCCGCTACATAATCTCGATGAAGAAGCGCGTGCTGGGCTGCGCGCCGCAAAAGTAGGCTTTGTATTTCAGTCGTTTATGTTAGTACAAAGTTTAACAGCGCTTGAAAACGTAATGCTACCCGCTGAACTTGCAGGGGAGCGCGACGCTAAACAGCAAGCACTTATTTTGCTAGAAAAGGTAGGTTTGGGTCATCGCATCGACCATTATCCGTCGCAACTCTCTGGTGGTGAGCAGCAACGCGTTGCTATTGCGCGGGCATTTATTGGCACACCAAAAATACTGTTTGCCGATGAGCCTTCGGCAAACCTAGACAGTAAAAACGGTAAAATGATTGAGTCGTTATTATTTGATCTAAATTCGCAGCACGGTACTACGCTTATTTTAGTAACGCATGACGAGGCACTTGCACAAAAATGCCAGCATATTATTCAAATTGAAGGTGGCCGATTAGTAGAAAACTCAGCAGAGGAAATAGCAAATGTGGGCTAAGTTAGCGCTTAAGTTATTTTCGCGGGAGTTTCGCCGTGGTGAGCTTACGGTGATAAGTGCGGCTATAGCGCTTGCGGTACTTACCGTGCTTACTTTATCTATGGTTACCGAGCGTATTGCACAGAGTATTGCGCAAAAAAGTAGCGCCTTTATTGCCGCCGACCGAGTGCTTGGCAGTAATCACGTAATCGACACTTCTTATATAGCTAAAGCAGAGCAACAAAATTTAAAAACCGCACAAATGCTTTACTTCGACACCATGTTATTTGCCAACGACGAAATGCAATTTAGTTCGGTAAAAGCGGCTTCAAGTGGTTACCCGTTAAAGGGGCAACTTAAGGTTAAGTCGAGCCTAAATGGAGAAACCGAAGTTGCTAACGGCGGACCAACACTTGGCAATGTGTGGCTTAGCGAGTCGGTATTTTATAGTTTAAATATAGATATAGGCGATGTAGTAGAGCTAGGTGCTGCATTATTTAACGTTGAAAAAGTAATTGTAGAAGAGCCCGACGCGCCTTTTAATGTGTTTTCGAGTAGCCGCAGGGTGCTTATAAACATTAACGACGTGGAAAAAACAGAAGTAATACAACCGGGTAGCCGAGTGTTTTATCGTCAGCTTTATGCCGGCGATGAAAGCGATATAAATAGTTTTTACGATTGGCTAAAACCGCAGTTAAAAGAAAACCAGCAATGGTATGGCGTAAAAGATCGCCAATCGCCAATATCTAATAGTTTAAACCGTGCAGAAAGCTTTTTGTTGCTAGCAGGTTTGCTGGGCATTATTTTAGCCGCAGTGGCAATTGCGGTGTCTGCAAAGCGTTATTGTGAACGCCAATACGACCCAGTTGCTATGATGAAAACCTTAGGTGGTAGCCGGGCAATGATCCGCAAAATTTACCTTACACATCTATTAATGGTGTGTTTAATGGCGGTAACAGTGGGTTTATTAATTGGCTATGGTTTACAAGAAATTGCGACACATTATTTAGCAAAAAGCATGGGTACAACGTTGCCAATGGCGGGTTTTAAGCCGTGGTTAGTGGCAATTAGTACAGGTGTAATTTGTGCTGTGATGTTTTCTATCAAGCCCTTATTTGATTTATTTGATATTCCGCCATTGCGAGTGCTGCGTCGTAACTTAGGCGATAAACTAGCGGTTAGCCGGGTGCACTTAGCTATGAGTGCGTTTACCGTGTTTTTACTCATGTGGCTATTTAGCAATAATATAAAAATTACTCTGATTTTGTTTGCCTCAACCCTTACTTTAATTGGCGTGTTGTTTTTGGTGTCTAAAGTTATATTTGGTGGTGGCCGTAAATTGGGCTTAAAGCCGGGTAATAGTTGGTCGCTGGCAATTGCGTCAATTCAAAAGCGTGCAAATGTGAATGCAGTCCAGCTGATCAGCTTTTCCCTCGCTATTAAGCTATTACTATTTTTAGTGGTACTTAAAAACGACATGATAGCCGATTGGCAGTCGCAGTTACCAGACGATGCTCCCAATGCATTTTTAGTCAATATTACCCAAAACGAACTTGAGCCAATTAATACTTATTTGGCACAAAAAAACATTCAGGTATCGGAGTTTTATCCCACCATTCGTGGCCGGGTAAATGCGGTAAATGGCGAGCTGGTAGCGCGAGAAGTATCATTGCAAGACAACGAGAAAAAAGATGAAGAGGCACGCGCTGGTATTGGTCGCGAGCTAAATTTAACCTGGCTTGAAACGCCGCCAGCGCAAAACGAAATAGTGCAAGGGCAGTGGTTTAATGAAAACACATTAGCAGAGGCATCTATTGAGGAGTCTATGCTTGAGCGTTTAGATGTTAAACTTGGCGACACGTTAACGTTTTTAATTGGTGCGCAGTCGTTTGACGCTAAAATTACCAGTGTGCGTAAAGTAAACTGGGCCACCCTTAAGCCAAACTTTTTTATTATTTTAAGCCCTGATGTGCTCAAAGACTTTCCGGCAACGTATATTTCGTCGGTACGTATTGAGCCTGATCAAAAACGCGACTTTAGCCAATTGCTGCGCAGCTATCCAACGGTTACCGCCATAGATGTAGGTAACTTTGTTAAACAAATACAATCAACCATAGAGCAAGTGTCACTTGCAATTGGCTTTGTACTTACTATTGTGGTGTTGTGTGGTGCACTGGTATTAATATCGCAAGTGCAAGCAAGCTTAGGCGAGCGCATGCAAGAAATTGTAATACTGCGCACACTTGGTGCAAAAAGCCGGCTTATTAAAAACGCTACTTTATATGAGTTTTTATTGCTTGGTGGTTTGGCCGGCTTAGTTGCCGCTTTTTTTAGTGATATTGCACTATTAGTTGTACAGCAGCAGTTATTTGATCTGGCGGGTAAATTACATCCACATATTTGGATAATAGGACCGGTGGCAGGTGGAGTGTTTGTAGCGGGGTTAGGCTATTTTATGATTGCTCGCACACTTAAGCAAAACACCCAAGGGCTGGTGCGTGCGTTAGGTTAAGTTGCCAATATTTAAGCAAAAGGAAAACGCCCACTTAAGTGGGCGTTTTTGTTTTATTGTTACTGGTAATTTATACAGTGCTCTGGCATTATTAGCCTAATTAACGAATAACAATAATGAGAGTGCTTTTTGGCCATAATTTTAGGGATTGATCCAGGCTCACGCTTAACTGGCTACGGTGTTGTAGCGCATCAGGGGTCTAAATTCACTTATTTAGGCAGTGGTTGCATTAAATTAGCGGATCATGAGTTTCATATAAGACTTAAAATGATTTACCAAGGCATTACCCAGCTTATAGAGCAGTTTTCGCCAGAAACCTTCGCGATAGAAAAAGTGTTTATGGCGCACAATCCCGACTCAGCCTTAAAGCTAGGCCAAGCACGTGGTGCTGCTATTGTAGGCGCTGCAATGGCCGACTTACCAGTATTTGAATACTCAGCAAGGCAAATAAAACAAGCCGTAGTAGGCAATGGTGGCGCCGATAAAACTCAAGTACAGCATATGGTTAAAAACATTTTAAAACTACCTGGTACGCCACAAGCCGATGCCGCCGATGCACTGGCTATTGCTATTTGCCATGCGCACTCAGAACAAAATTTAATAAAACTAGCGGGTAGCGCAAGCAAAACCGTTAGAGGACGTTTAAGGAAATAACTATGATTGGTCGCTTAAATGGTATTTTAGTAGAAAAACAACCTCCCGAAATATTATTAGAGGTAAGTGGTGTTGGCTACGAAGTGCAAATGCCAATGACCTGCTTTTATGACTTACCTAAAGTTGGCGAAAGTGCCATTGTTTATACTCATTTTGTAGTACGCGAAGATGCACAACTATTGTTTGGCTTTAACAACAAAGTAGAGCGTGCCTTATTTAGAGAGTTATTAAAGGCCAATGGCGTAGGGCCAAAGCTAGGTTTAGCTATTTTGTCGGGTATGTCGGCGCAGCAATTTGTAAGCTGTGTAAATAACGAAGACTCCACAAGCTTAGTTAAATTACCCGGGGTAGGTAAAAAAACCGCCGAGCGGCTAGTACTCGAAATGAAAGACAGATTAAAAAATTGGGGCAACGATTTATTCACCCCTTTCAGCGACAGTGCGGTTATTGAGCCGTTTAGCGACGCAACAATTGCTAATAATGCCGCCGATGATGCTGTGTCGGCTTTGGTGTCGCTAGGTTATAAATTGCCACAAGCGCAAAAAGCAGTAAAATCAGTAAGTAAACCCGATATGTCTACTGAGGTTCTTATTAAAGAATCTTTAAAATCAATGCTGTGAGTAACCTATGATCGAAGCTGATCGCTTAATTGACGCGACTGAAAAACCCAACGAAGACTCTATAGACCGTGCAATTAGGCCAAAATTACTCGCCGATTACCGTGGTCAACCGCATGTTAAACAGCAAATGGAAATTTTTATTGAAGCGGCCCGTAGCCGAGGCGAAGCACTCGATCACCTGCTTATTTTTGGCCCACCAGGTTTGGGTAAAACTACATTAGCTAATATTGTTGCCAACGAGCTGCAGGTAAATATAAAGGCAACCTCAGGGCCAGTGCTCGAAAAAGCCGGTGATTTAGCCGCATTGCTAACCAACCTTGAAGAAGGTGATGTATTATTTATTGATGAAATACACAGGTTAAGCCCACAAGTTGAAGAAATACTCTACCCAGCAATGGAAGACTACCAACTTGATATTATGATAGGTGAAGGCCCAGCAGCACGCTCGATAAAATTAGATTTACCCTCGTTTACGCTTATTGGCGCAACGACTCGCGCGGGTTCGTTAACCTCGCCACTGCGTGACCGCTTTGGTATTGTGCAGCGCTTAGAGTTTTATTCAGTAGAAGACTTATCGTACATAGTAGGGCGATCGGCGCATTTTCTTGATTTAGAAATGTGCGACGAGGGTGCAGTTGAAATTGCTAAACGCTCACGCGGTACCCCCCGTATTGCCAATAGATTACTACGCCGAGTGCGTGACTACACCCAAGTAAAGTCAGACGGTACGGTAAACGCCGAAGTGGCAGAGCTGGCACTTAATATGATAGATGTAGATAAAAGCGGTTTTGATTATATGGATCGTAAGTACTTACTCGCCATTATAGAAAAATTTATGGGCGGCCCAGTTGGGCTCGACAATATAGCTGCAGCTATTGGCGAGGAAAAAGAGACTATTGAAGATGTAATAGAACCCTTTTTAATTCAACAGGGCTTTATTCAGCGTACACCCCGTGG
The DNA here is from genome assembly GCF_014164175.1 of Pseudoalteromonas sp. SG44-5. Taxonomy (NCBI): domain Bacteria; kingdom Pseudomonadati; phylum Pseudomonadota; class Gammaproteobacteria; order Alteromonadales; family Pseudoalteromonadaceae; genus Pseudoalteromonas; species Pseudoalteromonas sp. SG44-5. The sequence goes on from NZ_JACJES010000002.1 coordinate 8,148, forward strand.
ACGAATAGTGTCAGACAACGCATATCATCACTTTGGTTTACTACCAAAGCAAGACTAATAAAAAGCTTTACCCAATTTAAAAAGCCATTGCGATTAATTAATTGCAATGGCTTTTTAGTTTATGCTTAGCCGTGTTTTATGTTGCTTTGCGCTGCCGTTATATTCATTCTATAGGCACGTTATTGGCGCTATACTTGGTGAGTTTTAATGTGGTTGGTATGCGTACTTAAATTTAGCAATAATTCACGATGCGTTAAGTCAATCAAGGTTATTGTGCCTGCGTTATATTGCTGGTGTTAACTAATAGGTGGCTTGCTGTGGCGCACTAGCTTAGGCTTTATGCAATTGTTATAAACGCTAAAGTTGTGATGTTAACTTAATACCTAGGTATTAATGTTATGAAGATTATTTATGGGCAAAAAAAAGCCCGCAAATAATGCGGGCAAACAACAAGTTGAAGGAAGTAATCTTGGGAACTCTATTTTACTTACTTAGGTTTTATCCTAAAAAAGTAAAACAATGTAATACGATGAAATGTCATATTACGAAGAACTGGGTGCAATGAAAACTTTCATTTAATGCGTTAGTTCGGTATGAGGTAATAATACCGAAGAGTTGTTTTTTGTTCAAACTAGAAAATTTATAATTTCAGATAAAAAAAACTAATCTGAATGCTTTTTATGAATGTTCAATTATTGCACGTTAATTAATCGTTAACATTATAACTTTATGAAATTATTTGCTTATATTGTATTTTACAGTAAATTTCGGTATTAGTTTTACTATTACGTTAAAGTAAACCTTAGGTTGTTTTGCGTGCTTATGCTTATATTTTGAATAAACAGCTAATTTAACTGAGTGTTACCTTTATAATAGCGCATTAATAAACACTAATATTAATTACGCAATTATAATAAACGGGTTATTTTACGGTTTAATAAAAATAAAAGAATTTTTTAACGTTTTTTGTTGTCTATTCATAGCAAGATCGTTGTAAGCGGGAAATACACTATATACACTAGCTACAATTTTAGACGCTTACCCTTTGTAGTTCTGGTGTAAGGTCATATTATCCAAATAAATCAATTTGATGTGTTTTTAATTTTTTAGGAGTTTAACGTGGGATCAGGGCTTAATTTTTTAGATCTAATTCTAGAAGCAAGTTTGCTTGTGCAACTAGTGATGCTAGCGTTAGTAGCGATGTCGGTAATGTCGTGGGCTATTATTTTTCAGCGTAAAAAAGCAATCTCAGACGCTTTAAGCAATGCCAAAAAGTTCGAACAAAAGTTTTGGTCTGGAATTGATTTAAGTAAGCTGTATAGCGAAATTTCATCACGTAGTGGGCAATCAAAAGGTATAGAAGCATTATTTACCGCTGGCTTTAAAGAGTTTGCACGTCATAAAAAAAATACATTTCAAAGTGCTGGCATTGTTATGGAAGGCACACATCGCTCCATGCGCGTGGCGCTTTCGCGTGAGGTAGAAAAATTAGAATCAAGTTTGTCATTTTTAGCAACCGTGGGCTCAATTAGTCCATATATAGGCTTGTTTGGTACAGTATGGGGCATAATGAATGCCTTTATTGCACTGGGCGAAGTTAAGCAAGCTACGCTACAAATGGTAGCACCAGGTATTGCTGAAGCGTTGATTGCTACTGCAATGGGCTTATTTGCAGCTATTCCAGCTGTTATTGCTTATAACCGTTTTGCTAATAAAGTTGAAAAATTAGAAACGCATTACATTAACTTTATGGAAGAGTTTGCTAATATCCTACACCGTCAAGCAGCTACTCAAATAGAGGCCCAAGCGAATGTATCAGCGTAAAAAGCGCCGTCCGGTCGCAGAAATTAATGTAGTGCCTTACATTGATGTAATGTTGGTACTACTAATTATATTTATGGCTACAGCACCACTCATTACTCACGGTGTTAAAGTTGACTTACCAAAAATGGAAGAGTCAGACTTAGTTGATACTAAAGATACGCCACCTATTATTGCCTCTATAGATGCTGATGGCCGATACTATGTAAGCGTAGGCACCGACCCTGAAGAGCCAATGGAAGCGCTAGATGTAGCTGCCGTAATTAAGTTACAGCTGATGAAAAATCCAGATGTACCTGTAATGATAAAAGGCTCGGGCAAAGTGTCATATCAAGAAGTATTACTATTAATGGACTTTTTAAAAAGAGCAGGCGTGCCATCGGTAGGGTTAATGACAGAATCCTTTGAGGGGACGAAGTAGCCTTATGCAAACACCATTAATTAAATCAGTACTTTTACATGTGGCATTAGGTGGTTTTTTGTATGCCACCGCAAATATTCATCCGCCAGCGCCTAAGGTAATGGAAGTTACACTTAATTCGGCTATTCCCGATGTAGATAAAGCGGTGTCTGCGGTAACGGTTGATCAAAAACAGGTTGAGCAAAAAATTGCGCAACTTAGAAAAAAAGAAGACGATCAAAAGCGAGCTGAAGACAAACGTATTCGCGATTTAGAGCGCAGAGCTAGTAATGCGCGCAAAGAGCGAGAATCAGAAGCACGACAAATTAAAAAGTTAGAGCAACAGCGTAAAGCCAAAGAGAAAGAAACGGCAGAGGCGCAAGCGCAAGCTAAAAAAGCACGTGCCATAGAGCAGCAAGAGCGTGCTAAAGCTAAGCAAGCCGAAAAGCAAAAGCAAGAGTCTGAAAACGCTGCAAAGGCTGCCGCTGATAAACGCAAAGCTGAGGAAGATGCGCTTAAAAAAGCACAAGCTGAACGCAAAAAACGCGAAGCAGAAGCCGAACGTAAGCGTGAGCAAGCAATGCAAGAGCAAATGTTACAAGAGCAACTTGCTAAAGAGCAGGCTGCCCGCAGTAAAATACGCCAACAACAAGTAGTGAGTGAAGTAGATAAGTACCGTGCCTTAATAATGGCGCGTATACAGCAAAACTTACTTATTGACGAAAAAATGAAAAATCAGCAGTGCCGAGTTAACATTCGTTTAGGCTTTAATGGCTTAGTAACGCAAGTGACTTCATTAGGCGGCGATAGATTAGTGTGTGAAGCTGCATTAAGAGCGGTGCGTATGGCCGACACATTACCGGTATCAAAAGATAAAGACGTATTCGACCAACTTAAGAATATAAATTTAACAATCAAGCCAGAATTTTAAAGGAATGATATGTTCAACAAAGTAAAAGTAGCCTGTTTAATTTTATTATTGGGTTTTCAGGGCGTTGCAAATGCAGCCCTGGAAATTGTAATAACAGAGGGTATAGATGGCGCACGACCAATTGCTATTGTGCCATTTAAGTATCAAGGTATTGGCCCTATTCCACAAAAGATCAGCGAAGTTATTGCTGCAGATTTAATGCGCAGTGGTAAATTTAAGCCTGTAGATGTAGCACAAATGCCGCAACAGCCAAGTAAAGATAGCGATATTAACTATGCTTCTTGGGTAAACAAAGGAGTAGAGGCGATATTAGTTGGCGAAGTTGAGCAGCAATCTAATGGCCGCTACTTGGTGCGTTATGAACTGGTTGATGTTATTCGTGGGCAAATTACCGGTGGTCAAACGCAAATGATGACTAACGGTAAATTAATTAAAAACCAAGACCATATTTTAGAAGCACGTGAAAGTATTATTAGCGACACCGGCTTTCGTCGTTATTCACACCGTATAAGTGATGTGATTTACGAAAAGTTAACCGGTGAAAAAGGCGCATTTTTAACTAAAATAGCCTATGTTATAGTACGCGATAATGACGACAGACCTTATCAACTGGTAGTTTCTGATTACGATGGTTTTAATGAGCAAGTATTACTGCGCTCTAAAGAGCCGTTAATGTCGCCAGCATGGTCGCCCGATGGCACTAAGTTAGCCTATGTAACGTTTGAAAATCGTCAGAGCCAAATTTACATTCAAGACCTATACTCAGGTAAACGTGAATTGGTTACTAGTTACCCTGGTATTAACGGTGCACCGCAGTTTTCGCCCGATGGTAAAAAGTTACTATTAGTACTTTCAAAAGATAAAACCGGTGCAACCGAAGTTTATTTACTAGACTTAGTAACACGCAAAGAAACGCGTCTTACTCGTCATCGCAGTATAGATACAGAGCCATCGTGGCATCCTAATGGCCAAGATATTGTATTTACATCTGAAAGGGGTGGTAATGCCCAGATTTATAAGTTAAATTTAAAAACTGGCAGAACACAAAGATTAAGCTTTGACGGTGATATGAACCTAGCAGGTTCAATAACACCCGATGGCAAAGAATTAGTGATGGTTAACCGTACCAACGGGCAGTACCATCTTGCTAAAAAAGAGCTGGCTACAGGTGCGTTTCAAGTATTAACACGAACTCGCCTTGATGAATCACCGAGTATAGCGCCAAATGGCTCGATGATTATATATAGCACGCTTCATAATAATAAACAGGTACTTGCGCTGGTATCGATGGACGGTCGCTTTAAAGCACGGTTACCTGTGCTAGACGGACAAGTAAAGGCGCCAGCTTGGTCGCCATATTTACAGTAATAATTGCTGGTTTACTCAAAATAGGAATCTACTCAATGCAACTTAATAAAATACTTAAAGGCCTGCTAATTGCTGTGCCAGTAATGGCTTTAGCAGCTTGTAGCTCATCTTCAGATATAGATGAAGGCGCAGCTAACCAATCAAATCAAGGTATGGTTGAGCAATCAACAAATACTGACACAGTTGAAGTAGCGACAATTTCGCCAGAGCAACGTGCAGAAGAGCAACTTCGTCAAAAATACGAAGCACTTCGTCAAGAGCAAGTAATTTACTTTGATTTTGATAAAGCGACAGTTGAAGGCAAATACGCTGATTTATTACGCGCACACGCTGAGTTTTTAGTTCAAAACTCATCTGTTAAAGTACTTATTGAAGGCCACGCAGATGAGCGCGGTACGCCAGAGTACAATATTGCACTAGGTGAGCACCGTGGCCAAGCAGTTGAAAAATACCTACAAAGCTTAGGTGTTTCTGCAAGCCAAATGTCAGTGGTAAGCTACGGTGAAGAGAAACCTATGGTTAAATCTCGCACTGAATCAGCTTTCGCTAAAAACCGCCGTGCGGTACTAGTTTACTAAGATAAGAGATATTATGAAGCCGAAAATTATTTTGGCAGCCATGATATTGAGCGGGAGCACCCAGTTAATGGCTGCTCCCGCTCCTGTTTCAGAAGCTGCAAGTTCACAATCGAGTATTGAAAAGCGTTTAGCGTCGTTAGAGAGCATGATGCAACAACGTAACTTTTTACAAGTTGAGTTACAGCAACAGCTTAATTTATTGCAAGATGAAGTAAGCCAAATTCGTGGTGTAACCGAAGAGCAAAGTTATAAGCTAGAAAAAGTGCTGCAGCGTCAGCGCGAGCTTTATCAAGAAATTGAAAACCGCGTAAGCCAAGCTTATAGTCAACCGGCTGCCACAGCGCCTGGAGTTGATCACACGCAAGCAAGCGATACTCAGACATACAGTGCCGATTTATCTGAAAACGAAGCATACGAGCGTGCTGTTGCGTTAATAATGAAAGATAAGCGCTATGATCAGGCGATCCCAGAGTTTCAAACTTTTTTAACTACGTACCCAAATTCTGTGTATGCATCAAATGCACATTATTGGCTTGGGCAGCTGCTCACGATAAAAAATAACCCAGCTAAAGCAACGGAGCATTTTAAAGTGGTGGTTAATGAATTTCCAAATTCAAATAAGCGCCCAGATGCCATGTTAAAGTTAGGCACTTTGCTACAAGAGCAAAATTTAGCAGCCGAAGCGCAAAAAATACTGAACGATTTAATTAATCAGTATCCAAGTACCACTGCTGCAAAATTGGCCACAAAGCGCTTATAAAATTAATACAAGAGACTTGATTAGGCTGCTTTTTGTCATAAGCGGTCTAAAATTGTTCAGCTAAGCATAAAAACTTAAAAAAAGAGACAATTTCGGTTGCACTCATTTTATAAATAAGTATTATAAGCGCCCGCAGCAAACGAATGGTTACCCCACTCGAAATGCGACAAAAATAGAGCGGGTCATTAGCTCAGTTGGTAGAGCAGTTGACTTTTAATCAATTGGTCGATGGTTCAAATCCATCATGACCCACCATTATATTTATAGTAATAATGGTCTATTATCGGCGGATTTACGTAAGCTTAATTAATTATTAAATTAAGTACCCAGAGCGGGGCATTAGCTCAGTTGGTAGAGCAGTTGACTTTTAATCAATTGGTCGATGGTTCAAATCCATCATGCCCCACCATTCTTTATATTTAAGAATGGCTGGAATCGGCGGATTTACGTAAGCTTAATTAAATTAAGTGCATAGAGCGGGGCATTAGCTCAGTTGGTAGAGCAGTTGACTTTTAATCAATTGGTCGATGGTTCAAATCCATCATGCCCCACCATTCTAT